>JAWKPF010000008.1 GCA_041390825.1 Thermomicrobiales bacterium | reverse complement strand
GAGCAGCATCGACCATCCCCCGAAGAAGGTGATCGACGCGATGTTGATGATGCGTCCCGTGCCATTGGCTTTCAGATACGGGAACGCGGCCTGGGAGCAAAGGAAATACCCCTTCAGGTTGGTGGCCATCACCTCGTCCCAGGATTCTGCGGTGATCTCGGTCCATTCGCGTCGCGGATAGATGGCGGCATTGTTGATGAGAATGTCGATGCGGCCGAATTCCTCCGCAACCGAACGCATCAGTGCCGCGATGTCGGCTTCGTTCGAGATATCGCAGACCCGGGCGACGGCCGTGCCACCATTGCCGGTGACCAGCGCGACGGTGTCATCGAGCGACTCCCTGGTTCGTCCGGCAGCCACCACCGTGGCTCCTGCCGCCGCGAGCGAATCGCAGATGCCATGTCCGAGTCCGCCGCCAGCGCCGGTGACGATCGCAACTCTTCCCGCGAGTGAAAACGCTTCAGCCGGCGTTTGCGCCATTGGTCGATCTCCCTTTGATTGACCGTCTCCGGATCCAGCCGCCCGGTTATCGGTTTCGACGAGCCACTCGTGTGCCGAACTTCGATGGCCGCACCCCTCCAGGGGGTCTCGCTCAGGCGGGCACCCCGCTCGAGCGCGCGCTCATCAGGTCGTCGAGCAAGGAAAGCGCGAATGCGTCCGGAGTCGGGGCCGGTTGACGAACAGTTCCGTGCGCGATTGCGCCACGGCGGCGGAGGATCTCCTTCCGGAGCGCCACACCGGCGCCGGGTTGCGCTTCGAAGACCATCAGGGGCAATGCCTGCTCGTACGCGGCACTGGCGAGTTCGCGGTCCCCTGCCTGGTATGCGGAGACGATTTCGACTAACGCCTCCACCGCGGCAAATCCGGTCATCACGCCAGCCGCGCCGGCATCGAGCTCATGCAACAGCGATACGCCGCCCAGACCGCCAAAGAGCTGGTAGCCGGGTTCCAGTTGCCGCAGCTTGTGCATCTTGACCGCGGTGGGCGGATCTTCGAGTTTACAGATCGAGCCAGGCGGCAAGAACTCATACAGACCGGCGATGAACTCGGCCGGCATCTTCACACCGCTCGACGTTGGGTGATCCTGCACGATGAACGGAATGGTGAGATCAGCCGCGACGCGCTTGAAATGTTCCTTCAAGGCTGGTCCCGCCGAACTCCCCGGTGGCGGGGAAACCATCACGGCCGCGACGCCAGCTTTCTGGGCGGCATCGGCGCGCGCCCTGGTAACGACCGTCGAGTTGTGTGTCACGCCAACCGAGATTTGCAGATCGTCGCCCCCCGCTTCGAGGGCAGCATTCAGAACCTGATCACGCTCATAGTCGCTGAGACGGTCTGCTTCTCCCAGCACGCCAAGCACGAGCGCGCCCCTGCATCCACCCTGCGCCAGATAAGACATGAGAGTGCCAACACTGGCGAGATCGAGCGACTCATCCGGCAGAAACGGGGTCGCGGCAATGCAATGGACCCCCGGCGTCAATCCTGTGCTCATGCACGTGTCTCCCTTGGCTATTCGGTGGTGTGCGGACTCACCAACTCGAACCGCGTGTACTCCAACATTTTGCGCTATTCCCATCGCTCAGGACACCTACAGGAATTCGACGGTCACGAAGGAGCGCCCGCATCTGGCATACACTGCCTTGTGCAAGATTCCTTCCGATGCCCAGACAGACGCCATGGTCGATCGTGACGAGCAGGCTCCCGGCACCGAAAAGGTCGAGATTGCGGGAGAAGAACGAGAAGAGCGGGTCGGCGAGCTGAGCCGACTCATCAGCTTGAGCGATGGCGTTTTCGCGTTTGCCATGACACTGCTCGTCGTCAGCATCGAGATTCCCGATCTGAGCGACAGCGACGCGAAAGGCGTGCTGGCTCGCGATCTGTGGGACACCTGGCCACAGGTCATCTCATATGTCATTGGGTTTCTGGTGATCGCGTTCATGTGGGGATCGCACCGCCGCACGTTCGCGCGGATTCGGGACTACGACGACACGCTGGTCAAACTCAACATCCTCTTGCTCATGTTCGTGGCGTTCTTGCCGTTCCCGACTGGAATCCTGGGCGAGTATGGGGACCTTGCCATTCCAGCAGTGTTCTACGCCGTCATCCTTCTGACGATTTCCGTGCTCTTCATCGTGATCATCGATCATCTCGACCAGCACCGGGAACTGATGACCCGCAGGGGGAAGGGTTTCGATTTTCCACGCGCAAAGACGCGTCATCTGGTCACCGCGGGGATTTTTCTACTCTCGATCCCGGCAGCCTTTGCGTTCCCCGGCTTTGGTCAGCTCATATGGATCCTGCTGGCGTTCAATCACAAGATTTCCGAGGTGCTGCTGCCGCACCTGCCGGGACGATTTCACGAACGCCCGGGCCAGGCATAGAGGCGGCTGACGCGGCGGGACTGTTCGTCGTAACAATCGTCGAAGCGTTGCGCCGCTGCCTCGCCAATCACGACCGAGGAGGACAGCACCAGGGGCGGCTGGCCGAGCGCGACCAGGTTCTGCGCCGTCTGCGTCTTGAGCGCGTTGGCAATCGCCGCAAACCCGATTGTCGACCCTGGGCCAACCGGATCGTCCAGCCCGTCCAGTTCGATCATGGCATCGCCCGCAGGCACACAGTTGTCGATGGCGATATCCGCGATGTCGATCAACTTCCTGCCCGAGGAATGCTTGGCATCGCTTCGGCTGGCATGGTCGAATGAGACGACCGCAATCACCGGCAAGCCGCGCGCGTGCGCGCCCAGCGCAACATCGACGACGACCGCGTTCACGCCACTGTTCGAGAAGATCAGCATGGCGTCATCCGGCCCGAAGTTGAAGTTGCGCAAGATGACCTCGCCAAGCCCCTCCTGCTTTTCGATCCACATAGCTTGCCGCTGTCCATTGGCCCCGACGATCTGGGTATGGTTGGTCATCGAGAGCTCGACGATCGGATGGAACCCGGGAAAGCTGCCGTGCCTGGGAAAGAGCTCCTCGACCGGAATGCGCGAATGCCCGGTGCCAAACGCATGCACCAGACCGCCGGCGGCAATGCTCCGCGCGCAGATCTCGGCGGCACGATCGACGGCCGCCAGCTGCGTGGCCGCAATCCGCTCGATGATGCCGGCGGCCTCGGCGAGATAGCGGCCAGAACCCGACAATTCAGTCACGAATCCAGGTCCTGGGTGCGCTCGTATTCGGATTTGGCCCAAAGCGCCGCGCCCACAACGCCGGATTCGAATCCAAGCTGGGCGGGCCGAAACTCGATCTTGTCGATTTCGGTCACGTGGCAATGCGCCCGTGCCGCCTTCTCGATCTGTTCCCAGTAGTACCCATATGGCTTGAGCACGCCGCCACCGAGCACAACCACGTTCGGGGCGAGCGCCGATATGGCATTCGAAATGGCAATGCCCATGTGGAAGCCGGCGAAATCGAGCACCTGTCTGGCAATTGGGTCGCCGTCAGCCGCCGCTCGCTCAACGAGTTCCGGTGTCATCTTGTTGAGGTCTTCACCGATCATCTCGCGCAGGATGGTGGTTTCGCCCATGACGATCAGCCGGTTGGCGTCGCCAATGATGGCAGGCCCCGCCGCATACGCTTCGGCGCATCCCTGATTCCCGCAGCCGCAGTGGCGGCCCGCGGTGTTTACGATCATGTGCCCCAGCTCGCCGCCCGCGCCACCGAGCCCCATATTGACCCGGCCATGCGCCACGATGCCGCCGCCAATGCCTGTGCCGATGGCGTAGCAGAGCGCGGTTTGCACACCCTTGGCGGCGCCGATCTCCAGCTCCGCTACGGTGAACGCGCGCACATCATTGATCAGGAAGACGGGCAACCCAAGCGCTTCGGACATGCGCGGCCCAACCGGGACGTCGGGCCAATCACCCGGAAGATTGGGGAGGAAGAGCGTGTAGCCGCGCTCCATATCGAGCACACCTGGCGCAGCGACGCCGACGGCGCGGATGACCTGTCCGGGTTCGGCCAGCGCGGAGATATCGCGCGCGCCAGCGATCATGCGCTCCAGCACCGCATCGTGTCCCTCGTCTCCTTCGGTGAGACACCGGCTGCGCTGAAGCACATTGCCATCGTTGTCGATGAGCGCAAACTTGATGGTGGTCCCGCCGAGATCGACCCCGATGTAGCACGCGTTCGAACTAGGCATCAGATTGCACTCGCTCCGATCCAGAGATCGATAGGCTTCTTGACGTTCTTCGGAACCTTGACGGGCAATCGCACGGTGGCTCCGATTCGGGCAGATTGATAGGCAGCGTAGATTACTTCCAGCGCGTTCCGACCGTCGCTCCCGGTGAGGAAGCTCGGTTCATCCCGCTGCACGCAGTCGACGAAATACTGCATCTCCTGCGGAAAGCCTGAGTTCCAGGCGTCCTCGTACGTAATGTGCGACCAGCCGGCAGGTGCGCCCCCACTCTTGCCCGCGGCGTCATTTCCGACAGCGGAATAGGTCGCCAACGAATTGCCCCGGATCAGATCGGCCCGGGTGTGGCCCTTCGTGCCATAGATCTCGGCCCGGTCGTCCAGTCCGCCGCCCTTGGCCCAGGAGCTTTCGACGACCGCCATCTGGCCGCCGTCGAAGTTGAGCACCGTGACCGCGTGATCTTCGCCCTGGGTCTTGTCGCCATGGACGAAGGTGCCGAGATTGGCGGTGACATGAGTAATGGCGGCGCCGTTCAGCAGCCAGCGGGCAAGCGCGATCCCATGACAACCCAGATCCATGAGCGCGCCGCCACCCGAGCGCTCGACATCCCAATACCATGGACTGTGTGGACCGGAATGCTCTTCGCTGTGCTTGACGAGGAAGATATCGCCGAGCGCGCCCTGGTCGATCAATTCCTTGGCTCGCACGTACTTCGGCGCGAAACAAAGCGCTTCGGCGTACATCAACTGCACGCCGGCCGTCTCGCAAGCAGCGATCATGGCATCGGCTTCCTGGAGCGTGGTCGCGAGCGGTTTCTCGCAAATGACGTGCTTGCCAGCTTCCGCGGCAGCGATCGTCACTTCGGCATGCAGATCGTTCGGCAACGCGAGGGAGATCACATCGATCTCGTCGATCTTGAGCAGTTCGCGAAAGTTGGTCAATGCGCGCGGAATATCGTGCCGTTTGGCGAAGTCGACCGCATGGTGAAGGTTCGGTGACGCGACCGCAACCACTTCGCAATTGGGCACGCGCGCGAACGATTCCGCATGGATGTCGGCGACGAAGCGCGAACCGACGATCCCAACCTTGACCTTCTCCACCCGCTTCCCTTCCCAGGACTACTTGATGTACGGGCTCAGCACATCTCGGGTGAGATAAAACCCGCGCTTCACCTTTTCTTCGGTTCCTTCGAAGGTGCGGTCTTCGTGCTCGATGCTGATGACGTAGTCGTAGCCGACCGAGTAGAGCGCAGACATGAACTCCGGCCAGCGCACATCGCCGAGTCCTGGCAGCTTGGGAATCGCCCAACTGAACCCGGGAGCGAGGATGCCGTCCTGATAGAGCATCTCACGGTCGATCCACATGTCTTTCGCGTGAACGTGGAAGATGCGGTCCTTGAAGTCCCGAATCGGGCGGATTTCGTCGATGAATTGCCAGATCAAATGGGAAGGATCGTAATTGAGCCCGAAGTTGTCGTCCGGAATGATCTCGAACATCCGCTTCCAGATGGACGGGGAATACGCAACATTTTGCCCACCGGGCCATGTGTCGTCCCAGAGCATCGGGCAGTTCTCGATGGCGATCTTGATACCCCGCTCCCCGGCGTATTTCACGATAGGCGGCCAGACTTTGGCGTATTCCTCCAGGTTCTCTGTGGCGTACTTGGTCATGTCGGCGCCCACGAACGTTCCGACGATCGGCACCTCCATGAGAACCGCCGCGTCGATCGCCCGCTTCAGATGTTCGATCTGAAACGCGCGCGCCTTCCCGGTCGCGCCGAGGATGTTCGGATAGTAGGCCAGCGCCGAGATATCGAGTCCGGCGTCCTTGACGATGGCCCTGGCTTCCCGGGCAGCAGACTTGCTCAGTCCGTCGACATCGATATGGGTGACGCCGCCATAACGGCGATCGCTCTTGCTGACCGGCCAACAGGCGACTTCCAATGTCCGGAACCCACTCTCGGCTGCCCACGTGGCAATGTCTGTCAACGATGCCTGCGGCAGCGCGGCCGTCAAGAGCCCGAGTTTCATGCGTATCTCCTTCCTGGACCCAGGGCTCCGAGCACCCGGATTGACCCCTGGACTACCGTCACGCTGGCGGAATTGTCACCCAGCGGTTTTCGCGCGCGCTTTGCAGAAGCGCCTCGCCCACTTGCAGTGAATAAACCCCGTCGGCGAATGTCGGGTAGTCGGGTTTTTCGGGTGGCCCACCGGCCTCGATAGCCGCATAGACCTTCTTGTAGAGCTGCTTGAAGGTATCAGGGAACCCTTCCGCATGCCCACCTGGATAGTCGGTGGTGCTCCGCGCGGAGGGGGAGAGCAGCGCGGGATCGCGCAAGAGCGTTTCACTCGGACGGTCGCGACGGCCAATCCAGAGCTGTTCCGGGTTCTCAGAGTTGAACGCAACCGAGGCCCTGGAACAGTCGATTTCGAAGGCAAGATGGTTCTTGCGACCAGCGCTCATCTGAGAAACCGTGCAAACGCCATGGACCCCGTCTTCATACCGCAGCAGGATGGAGGCATAGTCCTCTGTGGTGATCGAGATCTCCTCGTAGTCGGCCGGGTCGAGCGTCTTGCCCGCGAACGTCTCGACAGGCTTGGTTGGCTTCTTGCGCTTTTCCATCAGCGTTGCGAAATCGGCGCAGACCTCCCGGAGCCGCTTTCCGCCGATGAAGGTCATCAGATCGAGCCAATGCGAGCCGATGTCGGCCACGACGCGCATCTCGCCGCCGAGCCCCGGTTCCAGCCGCCAGTTCCAGTCGGTCTCGTTCAATAGCCAATCCTGCAGATATTGCCCATGCATGAGCAGGACGTTGCCAAGATCGCCGCTTTCCACCAGCGACTTCGCCTGGTGACATTGAGCGTAAAAACGCAGGTTGAAGTTCACGGCATGGACGATCCCTGCGGCGTTGGCGGCGGCGAGCAGTTCTCTGCCCTCCGCAGCATCCATCGCCAACGGCTTTTCACAGATGACGTGCTTGCCCGCGGCGATCGCTGCAAGGGCCATCGGCTTGTGCAGGTAGTTCGGGGTCGTGATATGGACCGCGTCGAGCCCCGGATATGCGAGCAAGTCATCGAGCGCGTCGAACGAGCGCGGCAGACGCATTGCCGCGGCGCGTGCAGCTCCGTTCTCGGGCGAAGAGCCGAGAATGCCAACCACTTCGACACCGATCCGGCGCAACGCTTCGACATGCACCGGGCCAATGAATCCGGTGCCGATCACTGCTGCCCGGAGTGTTCTCGTCATCGATAGGTCTCCTCGAGGTGCGTGCGGCTAGTAGTCGTTCGGCCCTGGTTCGGGCGCAACTGGAGGAGCTTCTCCCGCCACGCGCGCCCGGAATTCGTCGAGTATTTGCTTCGTGGCGGTCGCGCCGACGCGCGTGACGCCAACGTCCATCATCGACAGCATGGCATCGAGCGAGCGAATCCCGCCCGCGGCCTTGAGTTGCACGTTTGGTGGCACCGATGCGCGCATCAGGATCAGATCCGACACTTTGGCGCCTTCTGGGGCGAAGCCCGTGCTCGTCTTGACGAAGTCGCCTCCGGCAATCGCTGCCGTCCTGGAGGCGCTCACCGTTTGATCCTCGGTCAAGTAGGCATTTTCCAGAATGACTTTGACCAGCGCGCGGCCGCGGGCCACCGCGACCACCGCGGCGATATCGGCGCGCACGTAGTCGATGTTGCCCGACAGGAGCTGCCCGATGTTCAGCACCATGTCCAGCTCGACAGCCCCGCTGTCCATTGCCTGTTCGGCCTCGGAGACCTTTGTGAGGGTGGTGTTGGCTCCGTGCGGAAAACCAACCGTACTGCCGACCCGCACATCGGAACCGGCCAGGATACGCGCCGCCAGCGGGATGTCGCACGGACGACAACAGACCGCGGCCACATCATAGCGCACCGCCAGCTGCAAACCTTCTTCCACCTCCGCTTCGGTCATTTCGGGCTTGAGGAGGGAATGGTCGATCGCTTTGGCGATCTGCCGATAGGTATACCCCTGGACGGTTCCCTCGATGGAATCAGGGGCGATGGCGCTGCTCATCAGACTGCCTCCACTGGGGTCGAATGGATCCGTTCGACCAAATCAAGACCCGTGAACCCACTCGGGTTCTCGACGCGATAGAGGCATCGATCGGGACGTACGAATTCGTCGGTGACCTCGAGCGGCACACTGCCGATTGTCCGCGCAAGCCGACGCATGAGCAAGATGGGCGTCGTCTCGGGCACTTCCAGCAGCTCGGCCACCTCTCCGGATGCGGCAACCGCTTCGATCGTATCGAGCGAATACTGGGCGGGAACGCCGCACATGTTCCCCAGGTACTCATAAAGCGAGCCGCTCAGGTCAGCAGACGGCAATCCTGGGCAGACACGTAGCGGAACGTGGGTGTAGTCGACCATGATCGGATCGCCGTCGACCATGCGTACACGCACCAGGTGGAGCAGTTCCTCGTCCGGCTCGATCTGCAAGATGGTCGCCTGAGCGGCGTTTGCGGTCACGACTTTCTGGCGAACCACCCTTGTGCTCGGAGTTCCCCCTTGCCGCTGAACGACGTCGCGGAACGTGGCATGCCCGGTCAGCGGCCGCGAAATGCGAGAATCGGAGACAAAGGTGCCACGGCCATGATCGCGGCGTAGCATTCCCGCGTGCACCAATTCGGCAATCGCCTGGCGCACCGTCATCCGGCTCAGCCCGGTCATCTGCATGATCTGGCGTTCGGAGGGTATTGGCCGATCGTGCGGCCAGCCTTCGGTCAGTTTCACGCGCAAGCGATCGCGCAACTGCTGATAGAGCGGAACCGGATCAGCAGGGTCGAGCGGCCCAATATCGAAGGATTGGATGTCCTCGTCGTTCACCAGGTGTACCCCGTACATCCCCAACGCCGGCGATTCAAGGTCCGTTGCTCGCTGTTCCTGCTGGCTGTCGGCGTCAGATCAGCGTTGCCTGTCATCCGTCGAGAAGACCGTGCCCCCTGACGGCACTACCGGAATACTGTCGCTTGCCTATGCAGACTACCAAATCCAAACGCCGCCCTCGCAAAGCGACGCGGACATCGCGATTAGCGATTGTGCTCGCGATCCTGCTCATGGCAGGGCTGACCGGTATGGTCTGGTTGTTCATCCGCACCCCCTTCGTGCATGCCGCGGACAGCTTTCCCGATCGCGCCGCGGCAAGCTGGCGCGTCGGCATCGCCGATCTGGGCGAGTCCCCTGCGTTCGCGCCGAACCCGCCCGCACACCCAATCGAGTACTGCGACGGCGTTTCCGAGCGACCGCAGCACGCCATTGCCGAAGGAGTCGCCCTGCTGCGTGGGACCGCTGAGGGCGCACGTCTCTATGCAGTGCTGGTGGACAATGGCGTTTGCATTGGCGTGCAGGATCTGGATTTCAACTCCGCCTACGCGACATCGCGCTGGACTCCGCTCGACGGTTGGTCGACGAGCGAGATCGTGATCAGTGAAACGTACGTTGACTGGCTCTATCCGGATGTGATCGCAGCTATTCTGGCCCACGAAGCGACGCATATCGACCGTGCGGTCAACGGTACCGCGTGCTACTTCGTCGAGGCCTGCACGACCTTGCCCAACGGCGTGGCGCTGGAGGAAGAGATCGTGGCGCATGAGGCGGAAGCGCGCTGGTGGATCGCGGCATTCGGGCGCGATGGCAAGGACCGCGCCTTCAACGCCGACTCCTCGGAAAACCGGCTGAAAGTGGCCTATCTGCGCGGGCCGGATGAGTTCCGCGAGTTCGTGCGCGAGCTCCGGTCCGACGAACGTGAAGGAGGAGGAATGTGAGCAAACATCCCTGGGTGGAGCGCCACCAGCATCGAATCGGGTTTGCCGTCCAGGGCGGCGCCGCCCCGAACGATCCCGATCCCAATGGGGTGATCATGCGCGCTGGTCTCCTCACAGAGGAAGTTGGTCTCGACGCATTCTGTATCGGCGATCATCCCGGCAACACGCCTGAGGCCTTCGTGCATCTGGCTGCGCTTGCGCAAGCGACGCGCCGGATCGAGCTTGGCTCGATCGTCTATTGCATCTACCACCGGCATCCAGTGATGTTCGCGCGGCAGATTGCCGATCTCGACCAGTTGAGCTCGGGCCGGGCGCTCATCGGACTTGGAATCGGGTGGAACGCACCGGAATTCGGGCGGTTGGGAATGGCGCTGCCGCCGGTCCCGGAACGGCAACGCGCGCTCGAAGAGTATGTCCACATCGTCGAAGGAGTATATGGACCGGAACCGTTCTCCTTCGCAGGAGAGACGTTTTCCACCGCGGACGCGCGCATCTATCCGCTCCCGGTGCAACGACCGCGACCACCGATCATCATCGCGGGCGCCGGAGCGAAGGTCACATTGCGCCAGGTAGCGCAGTTCGCCGATGCATGCAATTTCGGGGCGAGCGCGAACACCGGCGCGGTGCGCGGCGTGGAGGGAGTCAGCCGCAGTTTCGAAATCTTGCGGCAGCATTGTGACGCTATCGGGCGCCCGTACGATGAAATCCTGCGCACGCATTTCACGGCGTGGCTGTTCATCGCGGAATCAGAATCCGACGTTGCGGCCAAGAAAAAGAAGTACTTCCCGAACGGGTTGACCGAAGAGCAAGTGCACACGCGCATCTTTGGCACCCCAGACCAGATCATCGCCTATTGCGCGGAACTGGTCGATGCTGGCGTGCAGTATTTCGTCATGCAAACTCAGGACGCGGGCGATCTCGAAAGCATCGAGCTCCTGGGTCGTGAGGTAGCGCCCCGGGTGCGCGCCTTGCGTTGAGACCAGCGCTGTGGCCCCAGATCCAGCCTAATCAGGCAACAACAAGTCCCGCAGAAAACGGCTCGGGTTCTTCGCGCGGCCATTGACCCGCGCGGCGTGCGTGACCACCAACACATCCTGGGCACGGGTCATGCCAACATAGAACATGCGGCGTGACTCGGCGTCATCCAGATCCGTGGAAAAGACATACTGGTCATCTTCCGATCCGAGCATGAACACCACCGGCCATTCACGGCCCTTGGCGGCATGAATGGACATCATCACCACCCGGTTCACGTCCGCATGCTCGATGTCGGTCGAGACCGCGAGCTGGAACCAACGCAGAAATGTCTGCAAATCGTGGTCATTGTGCGTGCGCTCGAAGCTACCGAGCGCGGTCGCCCATTCTTGCTCGATCCGATCCCAGTGGGCATCCTCTGGGTCGGTGACCAGATCGATCATTCGCAATGCCCGTTCGGCGCTCGCGGTTACACCTGTTTGCAGTTGCGTTCCTTCTGCGGTCAGCGCGAGTCCGTGCCCTAGCTCGAGCGCGCGCCGCCCCGCTATCTGCAGCAAGGCACTGTCGGGATCGGTGCGCCCCCGCAATGCCACCGAGGCCGCCACCTGCGGCAATTCGTGACCGAGTGAACTGACCCTTCGTTCGGATCCGATCTCGATCATCAGATCGATGAAGACCCGGGCCGTCAGGCGCGCGTCGAGATCGGCCCGGTGCTCCCGGCGCAGTCGCCTTTCCTCCGGCCTGAGCAGCGCATCCAGGCCCGCAGGTTCGCCTGGATGCAGCCTCCTCCTGATCTTGATGGTGTCGATCGAGAAGCGAGGCGGCTGGGCGAGATCGAATTCGCTGCATAAACGTCGGATGAGCGGTAGATCGTACGCATCGATGTTGTGCCCCACCAACGGCGTATCGCCCACGAAGGCGAGGAAGTCGGCCAGTGCCTGAGCGGGTGGAGGCGCGTCGGCGACATCGTTCCAGCGAATGCCGGTAATGCGCTGCACTTCGGCCGACAGCGCCTCCGGCCCGGAGGGGCGTACCCAGCGCATGAAGGGTTCGCCGGTGATGCGGCCGTCCTCGACCACGACCGCGCCGATCTGCAGCAGTTCCGCGCTGGCGATATGGGTGCTGGTGGCTTCGACATCGAACACGACGAATCGTTGCTTGCGGGACCGGTCGAATCGCTCATCGAGACGCTGGCACAGTCGGTAGACCAACGCGGTGCAGGTAAAGTGACCGGCGTTTCGTTCCAGATCGACAAGGGAGAACGGGATGGAGCGTTGCTCGCACGTGTCGCCGAGCAACACCGCCAGCCCGAAGCCCGATTCGAGCGTGCGCTGCAGCATGCCCGCGGCCAGACAATGGTCGGCATTGTCCGGATCGAACACCAGCCGGACCGCCAACCCGTCGTGGACCGCATCGACCAACGTGTCGGCGATGCTGTCGACCGCGCGCGCCAACTCGTGCAACGTAGAACGGAAGTTGTCTCGTTCCCCTTGGGGAATGGGGTCGCGGCGCCGGCGGACCATGGGAAGGATTCGCTCGACTCCCTGACGGGCATGGTCCACCGTGCCAACTTGCTGATCGAGGTCGCGCATGAAGCGCTCGACCCCAAGGGCGGAGAGCGGAGTGACCGTCTCACGCAGGAGTTCGGGGTGCGCCGCGAGTTGCACCAGACGCAGGTCATGCACGCGGGCTGCTTCCCGCAATTGCATCATGGTCAGTTCGTCGACGAGCACGCGCGGCCAGTTGATTGCCGGTTCGAACTGGAGATCGTCCAGTGCGGCAATCAACTGCAGATAGCGAAATCCCTCGATCACATGCCGATCGTCGAAGAAACGGTTGGCCTGGATACGCGCAACGGGGATGCCAGTTCTCAACAACTCGTGCTCGACGAGATTGGCGCGGTTATGCGTGCGATAAAGGATGGCGATATCCTGAAAATCCCGTCCCTTCGCGTTGGCGGCCCTGACTGCGCTGGCGACCCATTCCGCTTCTTCCACATCGGTCGGAAGACCATGCAGGTGAGGCGTGTCCACACCGGGTCGCACCGGCACGCTGTTGGCAGGCGCATCGCCAGCTGCAATGAAGTGGTTTGAGGTCTCCACCAGACGCCCGGTCGAGCGGTAGTTTTCGCGCAGGCTGAACGTTTCCGGACGGTACTCCGCACGGAAGCGCCGCAGCATCTCGCTGGCGTTTCCGCCACGGAACCCGTAAATCGCCTGATTGGGATCGGCCACCGCGAGCACTTGCCGGCCAGGTTTTCGACCCGGGGCGATGGCGGTCAGAAGCCGGAACTGATCGGGGGAAAGGTCGTGGAACTCGTCGACGAAGACAAAACGGAGACGCTCATGCAGCGGATCGGCGACGTCCGGGAACTGCCAAAGAAGATCGCCGGCGAACCAGATGAGGTCCTCGAAATCCAGCAGCTCCTGATCTCGCAGTTGCCGCCGATATGACTCCTCGACCGCCGCCATCGTTTCCTGACCAAACGGCGGCCGCTGCGACGGGACTTCGGCAGGATTGGACTTGTGCTGGCTGATCCATTTGCCAACCTGGATAACTTCGTTGTTGTCGACCTGATCGTAGCCGCCCGCGTGCAGCGCCAGCCGGATGATGTCTCCCCGCCGAAACTCATCGCATACCTGGAATCCGTCCGACAGCCCAATTTCCCGGCCATGATCGCGCAGCAGATCGTACGCCCAACTGTGCATCGTCGAGGCATGCACGTGCGGATTCGCCCGTTTGGCAATGCGATCCTTGAGCTCGTGCCCGGCCTTGTTGGTGTAGGTAAGCGCCAGAATCGCTTCCGGTTCGGCATGACCGCTGTTCAGCAGCCATGCGATCCGCTGCGAGATCGTGTGGGTTTTGCCGCTGCCAGGGGGCGCGATGACCAGCATATGCCAGTCGAGGCGATCGTATTCAACGATGCGGCGTTGGCTGTCTGATAATCCGGGCATGACACTTCCCGACATGATGTCGCGGAGCATGAATCGAAGCGGGCAGCGAGTTGGAGTTTAGAGCAGGAGCACAGTCGGAGCACATGAGCGAATCACGAACCCCCTGGGCGCCCGAACTCGATGTGGCCAAGGCAGCCGCCAGCGCTGCAGGTGCGGCAGTGATGGAGTTCTACGTCGAGCAGTCTGCCGAGAAGTATGTCAAGAAGGACGGCTCGGTCGTTACCGATGCCGATCTGGCCGCGGATAGCATCATCCGTTCCACCATCCTCAACGCGTTTCCAAACGATGCCCTGCTCACCGAAGAAGGCGCGGACGACGAAGCTCGCTTGAGCAATGAGCGGGTTTGGATCGTCGATCCGATCGACGGCACAAACCAGTTCGTCGAACGGACCGGCGAATTCGACATGCTCATTGCGCTGATCGTCGATGGCCGTCCGGTTGTGGCGGTAACGTATCAACCGACGGAAGACATGTTGCTTTCAGCCGTAGCGGGCCACGGCGCCACCATCGAGCGCAATGGCGCGAGCGCGCCCCTTCGCCTCACTCCCCTCTCGCAAGAGACACCGCCACGGCTGATGACTTCGGTCTGGCTGGGGTACCCGGAGAACTTCCCATTCTTCGAGCGAATGGCAATTCGAATGGGAGCACCCGCTCCGCTGGTGTCCACGACCGGCATCTCGCTTCGTCGAATCATGCCGGGGACCCAACAGGCCGATGCGGTGATCGGCTACAAGCTGGGCCGCACGATCGAGGAGCAAACCTTCGCCTGGGAGTGGGACTTCGCCGCCCCCGATTTGATCATCCAGGAGGCCGGCGGCAAGATGACCGACCTGCACGGGCATCTGCACCGCTACAACAAGCGCGTGCCGCGCAACGAACGAGGCGTGATCTTTAGCGTCGATCCCATCACCAACGCGCGCGTCGTCGATGCGATCGCGCTCGAGCAGGCGGTCCAGGGGTAGGTCGAACCCACCTGCATCAAGTGGCCCCGATCGGCGAACACCCAGAACTGGGGCCGCGCGCGCTCGGCGCCGGGCGCTATGGCCCGGTTACAGCAGCGATGCCGCCGCTTCGTCGAGGATGATCGTGACCTGCTCCGGCACGAGCCGCAACCACGAGGCGGGGACGTCGGCAGACATGGGCTCTCGCAACGCGCGGCGCATGATCTCAGCCTTGCCTTCCCCGGCGGCAATGAGCACGATCCGGTCGGATTCCAGCAGGGTGCCGACGCCGACCGTCATCGCCCTGGTTGGCACAGACGCGCCCTCGAAGTAGCCCGCTGCCTGATCGATCGACTCCTGCGTGAGATCGATGACGCGCGTGCGGGTATCGGCCTCCGATCCCGGCTCGTTGTAGGCGATATGCCCGTTGTTTCCGATACCAAGCACCGCCAACGCCAGGTTGCCGGCATCGGCAATCGACTGGTCATAGCGCCTGGCCGCAGCCGCCGCATCGGCCTCATCGACGGGCAGCGTATGCACGTTCTCCATCGGAATGCCTGCCGGCTCGATGAGCGTACGCTTGAGCCATGCGGTGAGCGTGTTCGGGTTGTCCAGCGTCACACCGAGATATTCGTCCAGACAGAAGAGCTGGAACCGTGTGAGATCGAGTTCGCCGGAGCGCGACGCGGCGATCAGATTGTCGAACATTCCGACTGGCGTGCTGCCCGTTGGCAGCGAAATTGGGGCGGTCGGACGGACAGTCAGCACCTCGGCCACGATCTCCGCGGCCATCCGGCTCATCTCATCCGCGTCCTCGACAACCACCAACGTTGGTTCCTGCGCCATCCCGATGCTCACTCCCATGCAAACCATATGTTCATCAGCCGGGGATAATACCGCGCAGTACACGTACCACTACAGGAGTCGAGCTCCGCAGTATGTCCATACCTACGAGGATCGCAACAGCGCTGGAGCAGATCGATGGCTGGATCGGCGAATCGGGGGTGCCGGGCGCAGCCGCGGTGATCTGGCACCGCGGCGAGATCGTCGGCCGGCGATACGCCGGAGAGGCCCAGCCAGGCATTCCCGTCGATGCCACGACGCTCTTCGGATTGGCGTCCGTCACCAAACCGATGACTGCCGCGACCATCATGACCCTGGTCGAGAGCGAGCTGATCGAGCTTGATGCCCCTGTGGATCGCTATCTTCCCGGGTATGCCAGCATGACGTCGAGCGACGATTCCCTGCGGTCGCTGCGCGGCCGGATCACCGTGCGCCAGTTGCTTTCACACACGTCGGGACTGCCGGAAGACCTGCCACGCGGCACCTTTGGCAGCCGGGCGGCGCCGACCCTGCGCGAAATCACCGACGCCATGCTCCGCCAGCCGCTCTGGACCGCGCCGGGAACCGAGCTGATCTATTCCAATACGGGATACGGCATCCTGGGCAGGTTGGCCGAAGCCGTCACTGGGCGCGATTTCTGGGAGCTCACCTGGGACAACGTCTTCGAGCCGCTGGAGCTGCACGATACCATCGCTCGGCCCGGCCCTGAGCTCGACCGGCGCATTGGCCGCGTGCGCGATGTCTACGGCCAGGGACGGCCGACCGAGTCGTACAACAGCCAGTATTGGCGCGACCTCGCGATCCCCTGGGGCGGGCTCTATGGCTCTCCCGACGATGCAGTGCGCTTTGCCGCGACCTTCCTGCGGCAGGGGGATGGGTTCATCCTACCGGCACTTGCCCGGGAGATGGTCACCGACCAGGTGCATGGCCTGAAAGGCGAGGTGCAAGCCGCGCGCGTGAAGTGGCCGGTCGCCTCCTGGGGGCTCGGCTGGGAGATCAAGGGCGCCAAAGCGAAGCACTGGACCGGGAATCTCACCTCCCCCCAGACGTTCTGCCATTTCGGCGCGGCGGGGACGTTGCTTTGGGCCGACCCGACGATCGATCTGGCGGCTGCCATCTTCGCCAACCGCGCCACGTTCCATCTCTGGCCCTTCGTCCCCCCGCGCTGGGCCACGCTCTCGGATGCGCTGGTCGAGGCGGTTTCGAATTAGTGCCGGTTTCTGCGCCCGGCAACATCTACTCCCGTCGTACATCCTGGGCCGTGGCCTGCGCGACTAGCTCCAGTCCGGGGGACCGTCGCCCCAGTCCTGCAGGTCACGTGGGCCGAACGCCCGCGGCAGAATCTCCGAGAAGGGGACCACGAATGGGCCGCTGGCCGAACTGAAGATCATCCAAAGCTCATCGTCAGCAGGCTTGAACTCATTGATGATCTGGCGGCAGGCGCCGCAGGGTGTCACGGTTTCCACTCGCGGTGCATAGACCGCGACGGCGGTGATGGTGCGCGCTCCCCCTGCCACCGCGGTGCAAATGGCCACCCGCTCGCCGCAGTTGGTGACCGGATAGCTGGCGTTTTCCACATTGCAGCCGGTGACGATCGCGCCGTCCGCTGTCAGCACCGCCGCTCCCACCGGAAAGTTCGAGTACGGCGCATACGCTCGGTCGGCGGCGCGCATCGCCGCCTCCATGAGCTGTTCGACCATGGCTTCACTTGGCTTCGTGCTCATCCTGTCCCTTCTTTCGACCCGCTATCCTTTGGTGCGAACCATAGCGCGTGCCCAGAAAGCGACCCAACCATGTCCGAACCGATCGAACCGATTGCCTTGCGCCTCGCGGCCTTCGTCAACGAAGCGCTGGAGCTCGACGAAGACCCCGCTGAACTTGCCATGGAGATTCTGGCCTTCAAGCGCGATTCGAATGCTGGTATCTCGACCATCGAACTCGAGTCGTCGATCGGCGTCGCGGCGTTTCTCATCTATCACTATGAACTGAACACACCCGATGACGAGGGCCGGCAGGGCAGCGAGCTCTTCCAAAGCGATCTGCGCACCCTCGAACGGGCTGCCACCCTGAACACGCCCGGTCCCCGAATCCTTGCTCATGCCGTGACCGACGAGGAGGCGTACATTCTCGCCACTACCCCTGCGACGCATCGCGCGCTCACCGGAGCTGGATCTGATGAGACGGCGCCTCCTATCCCGCTCGAGCAACGCGACGAGATTCGCAAGGAAACCGCCGCAAATTTGCTGCAGCTGCTCACCGAGGCAAACGCGCAGGCTCGGGACTGGCTCGCCGCTATGCAGCTTTCAGGTGAAGCAACAACCACCGAACAGGTCGATTTCCATCCGGAGGAAACCGGTCTGGCGCTCTTCCTGTTGGACGAAAACAACATCCGCCAACTGCTGCAGGTGCTGAATCTGATGGTGCAAACGGCGCGGGCGGACCTGCCAAGTCAGAACGGTCTGGATCCCGAATAGGTTCGTGGCCGCGTGTCCAGCGGCCTCCGGCTGACGCACATCTCCGCAACAAGTGACCCGGACCACATGTGCGTGTTGCCGGGCGAACGGCCCAATGCTCAGGATCCGGTGTCGGCCCGGGCGTATTTCGCTTTCCAGGCATCGGCCTGTTCTTGCGAGACGCGAATGAAAAGCCCGGTCGCCTCCGCGAGAAGCAACCCGTCCGATTCACGGGAGATCGTCGCGGAAACGTCAGCAGTGCGCGTAGTGATGGCGCCGAGCTCAGCGCGTGCGATGGTGGGAACACCTACTTCGACCGGCTTTCGGTAGGTCGTGCTCAATCTGCCCGTGACGGCCCAGATGCCCGCATTGGTGACCGCCCAGGCCATGACTTCGTCGAAGACGGTCGAGATGATGCCGCCATGGACCATGCCGTCGTACCCTTGATGGTTGACCTGCGGCGTCCAATGGCTGAACACCGATCCATCCGGTTCGGCGAAAAAGATCAGATGCAGTCCCCACGGATTGCCGGCGCCACATCCAAAACAGTTGTGATCGTCGCGAACGGCAATTCGAATGGCGCTGGAACGTTCGTTCATTGGTCGTGTCCGTAGCGATCGAGCTGGTTAGTGCGGTAGGGTTGCTGGTGGCAGTCGCTTGCCAACAAAGGAACCAGATGTATGCCGAAAAACTACCACCAACCGCCGACTGACACCGATACCGCGATCCAGGAAGTTGGGCTCGACGACGCCCGTGCGTTGATCGCCAATCATGTTCCGATCCTCGACGTGCGCGAGCAGTTCGAGGTCGAACAGGGGATGATCGACGGGGCCATTCATATTCCGTTGGGACAGCTGGCCGATCGAGTCACAGCAGAACTGCCGCAGAAATCGATGCCCGTGCTCGTCTACTGTGCCGGAGGAATGCGCTCCTATGCGGCAGCCGAGATCATGCGGGCGCTCGGCTATGCCGATCCCATCTCGCTGGCCCCCGGCTTTATTGGTTGGAAGGCGGCCGGATTGCCCTGGACCACACCCGGCCCAATGACCGCGGCGCTTTCGCAACGATACAGCCGGCATTTGCTGCTGCCAGAAGTGGGCAGGATAGGCCAGGAAACGCTGCTCGCCAGCCGGGTGCTGGTGGTCGGGGCAGGCGGCCTCGGTTCCCCGGCGTTGCTCTATCTGGCCGCCGCCGGGATTGGGCATATTGGCGTGATCGACGACGACGTGGTCGATGAGAGCAACCTGCAACGCCAGGTGATCCACTCCACCCGAAGCATTGGCACACCGAAGGTCGACTCCGCGATGGGCGCCATCGCCGATCTGAATCCCGATGTCGTCGTCGAACCGATACAGGAGCGGTTGTCAAAAGAGATCGTTCTCGACTTGGTCGACCGTTACGACGTGGTCGTCGACGGCGCGGACAACTTCGCCACGCGATACCTGATCAACGATGCCTGCGTGCTGCTCGGAAAACCGAACGTGCATGGCGGAGTCGATCGCTTCCGAGGACAGGCCACGGTCTTTTCGCTCCTGGAAGGACCGTGCTACCGTTGCCTGTTCGACGAGCCGCCGCCGCCCGGCACCGCGCTCAATTGCGCAGAAGCCGGGGTGCTGGGGGTGGTGCCGGGCATCATTGGACTCATTCAGGCGGCCGAAGCGATCAAGCTGATTCTCGGGATTGGCGAGCCATTGATCGGCCGGTTGCTGACGTTGGACGTGCTGCCCATGACATTTCGCGAGATCCCCATCCGCAAGGATCCCAGCTGTCCGATGTGCGGCCCAAACGGTCCGAGGTCGCTCGATGGAATCGAGTACAGCGAGTTCTCGTGCGCGATCCCGGTATCCGCAGGTGTGTAGCGCCAATCGGTCATTGTGAGTGTCGTGACGACGCTCGTCGTCACGTCCGCTCGGAATGACCGGCAGTGCGCGTTCAGCCACCGCCACCCGACGCGCCGGCTTTCACGCCACCTTCGGTGAGCGAAAGCGGATCGAGCAGTTCGTCGAGCTGTTCCAGCGTCAGGTCGGAAAGCTCTGCGGCTACGTCCTTGACCGGACGATTCTCGGCATAGGCTTGCTTGGCGATCTTGGCTCCGAGCTCATAGCCGATAATTGCGTTCAGCCCGGTCACCATGATCGGGTTCTTGTCGACCAGAGCGGCAATATGCTCCCGATTGACGGTGAAGCCAGCCATTGCCTTGTCTGCCAGGACCTCAGACGTCTTCGCCAGCAACTCGATCGATTGCAGCAGGTTGTGCGCGATCACGGGCAGCATGACGTTCAACTCGAAATTGCCCATCTGGCCACCAACACTGACCGAAACGTCGTTGCCAATGGCTTGGGCGCAGACCATCATGGTGGCCTCGCAGACGACCGGGTTGATCTTGCCGGGCATGATCGAGGAGCCCGGCTGCAAGGCGGGAAGAACGATCTCGCCCAGTCCGCCCTGCGGACCGCTATTCATCCAACGCAAGTCGTTGGCGATCTTCATCAGCCCGACCGCATACGCCTTCAACTGTCCGCTCAACTCGACGGCGGAGTCCATCGTGGCCTGCGCGGCGAAATGATTGCGCGCTTCGACGAACGGAAATCCGGTTGCCGCAGCAAGTTCCGCTGCCACCGCCGAGCCAAACTCGGCTGGCGCGTTGATGCCGGTGCCGACAGCGGTGCCCCCGATCGCCAGTTCAGCGATGCGGGGCAGCGTCGACTCGATGCGTTCGATGGCCAGCTCGATCTGGGCAGCCCAGCCACCGGCTTCCTGCCCAATCGTGACCGGGGTGGCATCCATGAGGTGGGTGCGGCCGGTCTTGACAACCGATTGCAACTCCTCGGCTCGACCCGCGGTGACCAGCAGGAGATGACGCATCGCCGGCAGCAAGAGCTCGGTGGTTTCCAGCGCAGCCGCTACGTGGATCGCGGCAGGAATGACGTCGTTGCTGCTTTGGCACATATTGACGTCGTCATTCGGGTGGATCTTGACCGCGCCGTTCCCAAGCGCATTGGCTCGATTGGCAATCACCTCGTTGGCATTCATGTTGGTCGAGGTGCCGGAACCAGTCTGGAAAATATCGATTGGGAAGTGATCGTCCCAATCCCCGGCGGCGACCTCGTTGGCAGCCGCGACGATGAGCTTCACCTTTTCGGCCGGGAGCAAGCCCAGATTGCCGTTGACGGTTGCGGCCGCGGCCTTGATGATTCCTAGCGCGCGCAGAAAGGAGCGGGAAAAGACGATCCCGCTGATGGGAAAGTTCAGAATCGCGCGGGCTGTGGTGGCTCCATAGAGCGCATCTCCTGGGACATCCATCTCTCCCATGCTGTCCCGTTCCACTCGTGTGCCTCGTTCAGCCATCCCGCACCCTCGCTGTAGCGTCATCGAAATCCGACAATGAAGCTAGTGTACCGACGGAGTGATGTTGTCGCATGCCACACATTCAGGGTCTTTCAGGCAAGGGCATGTGTCCGTGCATCCGCCAAGTCCAGTGAACACTTGACCGAACACCTCCAAACATCGCCATTTTTCCGGCAAACATGTTCGTTCAGTTGACCTTCATCCCGGTCTCAGTTAGCATCGGTGACATTGAGGCAGAGCGAAGCAGAGGGCAGCGCTCGCGTCCGGTGACGCGCAGCACTGGTTTTCGTGAGCCTGGACGCGCTTCCTTAGGGGTGGGGAAGCAAGAGGGAACGGGAATGGCCCGATTCGCGGGTCGAGGGGTGGAGAGGATGCCAGTACTCCGCAGGTGCGGCACATGTGTTCATCATGTTTCAGGGACGAACAGTTGCTCCGGGCAATGCAACCATCCAAGTCGGCGGTCCGATGGAGCAGTCGCCCTCCTGGTGCGGTCGGCTGAGCTGGCCTGCCGCACAAGCTGGGGAAGCGATCTCTGGGAGCCGCATGCGGAGGGTTCCGCGATCGACATCAAGATCTGGGGACCGTTCGATGCGGACGCCCCGATGGACGACTATCCTGGCGATCTGATTGCGTTCCTGATGTCGATGTAACAAACGACGTTTTCCGGGAGGCGGTGGAAATGGATCGAGCCCAGGGCACACACCCTGGGCTCGATTCATTGGCTCGGCGCAAACGGCCTACCCCATCGTCAGGGCGCGCTCGGGTTCGACCACCACGATCACACGCTGGTCTCCCGGTTGGCTCCAGGGGTACTTCTCCTGGCCCAGATACTTCTGCGCCATGGAATCGATGAATGCCTTGTCTGGATCCTCGATGACCTCGATCGCCTTGCCACGCACTTCCAGATAGCGATACGGATTGACCGGATCGACAATCGAGAGGGAAATGCGGTTGTCCTTTTGGAGGTTTCGCAGCTTCTGGCGGCTCTTTGTCTGGCTAAAGCTGATGAGGTCGCCGTCCCAGCCGAACCAAACCGGGTTCACCTGCGGCCCGCCATTTGGGCCGATGGTGGCGACATGCGCCAGCGCGGTCGATTCGAGCAAGTCCTTATGAGAATCAGGAATAACGGTATTGTCTGACACGGTTGTGCGGTTCCCCTTCATCGTCGTGCGAACATGAGAAGCTAACGATTCGTTAGTTCATGATCAAGAATAACAGAAACAGGTGATAGGTGCGAGAAACTCCCCACGTGCCCTTACCCATTGCCTGTTGCCTGTTGCCTCATCTACACCAGATAGTCCGCAGGCACCGAAAGACCGCCGGGGAAACGATCGGTTTCCGGGAGGACTGGAGCAGGTTCGAGCGGAGGCTCCGGAGGCCGATAGTCGGGCGATTGGTGGCGGAAGTACGTGTTGTAGAGCTCTGCGTAGTGGCCGCCTTGCTTCATCAGCCAGTCGTGACTCCCCTCTTCCACGATGCGACCGTGGTCGAGCACGATGATCCGGTCGGCATGGCGGACTGTCACCAACCGGTGCGCGATCGCAATGGATGTGCGTGCGTCGAGCACCGTATCGAGACCTTCCTGGATCTGTGCTTCGGTGAGCGGATCGACGCTGGCCGTGGCTTCGTCGAGAATCACGACCTGGGGACGTTGGATCAGGAGTCGCGCCAGCGCGACCAGTTGGCGCTGCCCCATGGAGAGCGCGCGGCCCTGCTCCCCCACCTCGGTTTGCAGACCGTTTTCCAGCACATCGAGCCAGTCGCCTCCGCCGATTCTCCGGGCGGCCTCTTCGACCTCGGCGTCGGTCGCTTCTGGACGCGGATAACGGATATTGCTGGCCACCGTGCCCGCAAAGAGAAATGGCGTTTGCGGCACCATGCCGATCTGCCGGCGGAGACTTTGCAAATCGAACGTGCGGATGTCCTTGCCGTCGAGAAGAATCTCGCCGCTCTGGAACTCATAGAAGCGGGCGATCAGCTTGCCGAGGGTCGACTTTCCGGCGCCGGTGTGCCCAACCAGCGCGATCATCTCACCCGGCTCGATATGCAGCGAGAAGTTCTGCAACACCGGTTGGCCGTCGACATAGGAGAAGTCGACATTTCGAAACTCGATATCGCCGGTAAATCCGACCAGCTCATGGTCCGCGATCTGAACCACACGCGGGGGAGCATCGATCAAGGCGAAGACGCGCTCCGACGCCGAAAGCCCCTGCTGGAATTGGCTCCAGAACGAGGCGATGCTGGTCAGCGGCAACCAGAAGAGCGCGATGACTTGCAGGAAGAGATACCAGTCACCTGCGCTGATGGTGCGATCGACCACCATCTGGCCGCCGAAATAGAGAATCGCCACGGTGCCGAAGGCGGAAACAATGAAGAGAATCGGGAAGATACCGCTGTAGATGAACCCTTGCCGCAGCATGACCCGATAGGCCTGGCGGTTGACGTCATCGAACTCCTGGTAGACCTGGGCCTCCTGGCGGAAGTTCTTGGCAACTGCGATGCCACGCATGGTCTCCTGGATCGTCTTGTTGACATTCGCCATGGCGCGTTGCGCACCGGTGGAGGTGGAGCGGGCGATCCTGCGGAAGGCGAGCGCCACCAGCATGATCACCGGCGCGATGGAGAGCGCGATCAGGGCGAGTTGCCAGTTTCTGTAGAAGAGAAATGCCGCCACCATCGCCACCAACAGGACCTGACTCGCCAGGCTGAGCGTCAGGGTGACGACATTGGCGAATTCCTCTGTGTCCGATGTCACCCGGGAGACGATTCGGCCGGATTGCTGCTCGTCGAAGAACGACATGTCGCGACGCATGACGGCGTTGAAGGCATCTACCCGCAAGCGAAAAACGACATGCCCAACCACCCGGGCTGAGCGGGACTGACGCACGTAGTTGAACAGCCACGCAAGACCGCCTGCCAGCAGAATGGCGACGAAGAGCCCCCAGACACGTGGACCGAAGAGCTCGCCCGAGCCGTCGATCTGGTTGATCGTGTCCGAGATCAGCACCGGCAGGAGCGCATCCATGGCCGAGTTGAGCACGATCATGACCACGATGATGGCCATCGCGCGGCGCTGGGGTTTGAAGTAGTTGAGGATGCGCTCGATCAGTCCGCGATCGTCGTACGTGCGATCGTACGATTCAGCGTCGAGCCCTTCCATGATGAAACCCACGCAGGAACCCTCCCACCCGTTTGCGGGCGAACGCGTAGTCTAGCGTGGATTGGCCGCCGGGAATGCCCTGGAACGATCGGGTCGCCCCTTGCGGTCAGCCAGCAAAGCGATCGGGGGCAACGTTGCCTGAACCCAACAATCTGCCCAGCTGGGACGTCGGCTTGCGTTGGCCATTGGGCGTACAATCGTTTCCCGAGTTATCTCGACGTCGCTGCAGTACGCAACTCGAATCCGGAGATCACATGAATCGATTGTTCCGATGGGCCATCGTGGCCCTGATTCTCTGTACGGTGGTGCTGGCGCCGGCGCGCGGCATTTCCGCCCAGGACGACGCCCAGGCGCAGCTCGAAGCAACCGCCGACGCCATGCTGGCGCTCGACTCGTTTCACTTCAAGCTCGAAACCACTGCTGGAAAAACGGTCCTTCAGGACGCCTTCGAGTTGAAGACGGTCGAGGGCGATCTCGTGCGGCCAGCCAACTTCCAGGCATCAGTGGCCATCAAGGTCGCGATTCTCGACCTCACACTCGAGGTCGTGAGTGTCGACGGCGCCATCTGGGTCAAGAACCCGATCGGTGGCGACGATTCGTTCATCCAGGTCACCGGCGAAGATTCCGAGTTCCAGCTTCCTCCGATGGCATTGCTCAACCCCGACCTGTTGGTGGAAGAGGCATTGAAGTATCTGGAGAATCCTCAAATCACAGGAACTGAATCGTTCGATGGCCAGGATGTGACCGTCCTGACCGGAACCTTCGACCCGTCTCGCGTGATCGCGCCGGCGACTCCGGGAACGGCGGCGAGCGTCATTTCCCCGGCGTCGGAACCGCTCGATGTCGAGCTCTTGATCGACGATCAGAACCGACTTGTGCGAGCTGATTTCATCGGTCCGCTCTTTGCCTTCGAGGAAGGCTCAGGGCGCCTCGTGCGGCGCGTAACTTTTTCGGAGTTCGACTCGGCCGTGACGATCGAGCCCCCGGCTCAGGCTTCCTAACACAAAGGACGAAACGCGGATGAAATGGCTACGATCGCTCTCCGTATCGGTCTTGACTGCCTTGCTGATCACAATGGGGTTGACGCCAACCGCGGCTCCCGGACACGTCGCGCTTGCGCAATCGGTGGGCGATCCGGCCGACCAGATGTTGGCCGGTGCGGCCCAGCTCATGCTCGGGTATGACACGATGAAGTTCGATCTGATCTACGAGAAGGGGAGCACCAAGCTCTTCACCGGGATCAAGATGACCAATGCGAGCGGCGAGATCGAGCGTCCGGGCAAGATGCGGGCAACCGTGCAAACCAAGGTCGGCTTCGTCAAGATCAAAGTGAAAGCAACCGTGATCGGCGACAAGGCCGAAGTGCGCGCGGTCGGCATCGAAGAGGACTACACCCTGCCCGACGATCTCGCTCACCTGATTTCTGATCCCGTGCTGCTGCTACCTGATATCGTCAGCGCGGTCGAGAACCCAGTGGTGACCGAGATAGAAACCACCAAGGACGGCAAGCAACTCACCTGGATCACTGGAACCTTCGACCCGAACCTGATCCAGGACGAAGCGGTGCGCGGCTACACGCAGCGCATCGGCACCCGGCCGGTGGACGTGGCCATCGACGAGAACGGCCTGATCGTCTCGGTACGGCTCGCTGGAGCCTTCGTTTCACAAGACTCGGACGATGTGGTGCGGCGGCTCGATATCTACGGATTCGGCGAGCCGGTGAGCATTTCCTGAGCAAGACGTCGTTTTTCACGGGCGCCAAAGCCCCGCGTCGAACAGGATCGATGATCGACGCGGGGCGACAGTGCCTCCCATGGAACTGAACCAGGTATCGTTACGTGGCAGCGACCGAGTTTTCTATCGAGGGTCAACAGCTCAGCAACCGCAGCAGTGCGGCGCGCTGGATCTTGTGGCACCTGACACGGTACAAGCTGCTGTTGCTCGCCTCGGTGGGCGGCATGATCACGCAGAATGTGCTGGGGAGCGTGATTCCCATCATGGTGGGCGCGGCATTCACCGCCGTGCTGGAGGAGCCGCCAGACGGCGACCGCCTGACCCTGATCGCCCTGGCGCTGCTGGCAATCGTGTTGCTCCGTGGGCTCATCGATCTCGGAGCCAGTCTGGCGAACGAGACTGTGGCGCAGCGCTTTTCCCGCGATGCGCGTGACGAGATCTACCTGAGTCTGCTCGGGAAAAGCCAAACATTCCACAACCGGCAGCAGGTGGGCGACCTGATGGCGCGCACCGCCAACGATGTGCGGCAGCTCGGGATGATGGTCAATCCCGGAATGGCGCTGATCATCGATTCGTTCACCGCGCTGATCGTGCCGATCGTGACGATCGCGCTGCTCGATCCCAGGCTCCTCCCCCCGCCGCTTATCTTCACGGCGCTCTTCTTCCTGTCGCTGCGGCACTACATGAAGAAACTGACGCCCGCCTCGACAGCGATGCGCGCCAGCTTCGGTCAACTGAACTCGGGCCTGGCGGAAGCCGTCACCGGGGTCGAAGTCGTCAAGTCGATGGCGCAGGAAGAGCAGGAAGACGGTAAGTTCGAAGCCAACGCAGGCGCGTTTCGTGACGCCTTTGTCGAGCAGGGCATGGCGCAAGCACGCTATCTGCCACCGCTCATCCTGGCCATGACGATCGCCTGCGCGCTCTTGCTTGGCCTCTTCTACCACTCGCGCGACATGCTTTCAATTGGGGAGCTCGTTACCTACATTGGGTTGGTCTCGCTGCTGCGCTTCCCGACATTCATCTCTATCTTCACCTTCTCGCTTGTGCAGATCGGCATGGTGAGCGCGCGCCGAATTCTCGATATCCTCAATGACGAAACCGATCTGGACAGCAACGACAAGGGCCGGAGCGCCAGGATCGCCGGCGACATTCGCTTCGAGCATGTCACCTTCAGCTACGGCGGCGAGCCCGTGCTCAAAGATGTCTCATTCCATGCCAAGCCGGGCGAGACGGTGGCCATCGTCGGTGAGACGGGTTCGGGCAAGAGCACGCTCACCAAACTGATCAACCGCATCTACGATGTCGATTCAGGCCAGGTGCTGGTCGACGGAACCGATGTGCGAGCGTGGAATCTCGATTCGCTCAGATCGCAGATCTCCACGATCGAACAAGACATCGTCCTCTTCTCTCGTCCGGTCGTGGAGAACATCGGTTTCAGCCTGGGTCAGGATGTGGATCCCGCCACCATCGAATTGGCCGCGCGGGACGCGCAGGCGGACGCGTTCATCCGTGAGTTGCCAAATGGATACGACACCGTCATCGGCGAGCGCGGGGTGACGCTCTCCGGCGGGCAGCGCCAGCGCATCGCGATCGCGCGGGCGCTCATCACCGATCCGGCCATCCTGATCATCGACGATTCGACCAGCGCCATCGACAGCCAAACCGAGGACGAGATTCAACGGGCCATTCGCCGCGTCCTCGAAGGCCGCACCACGATCCTCATCACGCACCGACTCTCCCAAATCCGCTGGGCGGACAAGGTGGTCGTCTTGCGCAAGGGTGAGGTCGTGGACGTCGGCTCGCACGACGAACTGCTGGAGCGGTGCAGCCTCTATCGGCGCATTTTCGCGCACTACACCTCCGACACAGCGGTCGAACCAGAGACAACCGGCACCGGGACGCGCGCCTGATTCCTCCCTTCTCGGGACAATTTGGTTGATTCCCACGGAGAGGGGAAGGGCTGCCGTGCATCTCAGTGTGCGTTCCGCCTGGATAGCGCGATGCCCGAAAGTCGGAACGGGGGCATAGGGTCGCCATAAGGCGGGTATCATTCGACCTTGCGTTTTCACAACGCCGGAATCGTGCTGCGCGCGGCTCCGGCAACCCGGAGCAACACATGGTCATCGAAACCGTCGAGCGAACCAACATCACCCCCTATCCTGACGAGCGGGGACGCTATGGGCGGTTCGGTGGGCAATATGCGCCCGAGACGCTAATGCCGGCGCTTGAAGAGCTCGAAGCGGCCTGGGAGGACGCCAGGCACGACGTCGCGTATCTGGCTGAGATTCGCCGGTTGGCGCGCGACTATGTCGGACGTCCAACCCCGCTTTACGAAGCCGAGCGACTCGCCGCCGAAGCCGGTGGAGCGCGCATCTTTCTCAAACGGGAGGATCTGGCGCACACTGGCGCGCACAAGATCAACAACGCCATCGGTCAGGGATTGCTTGCCAAACGGATGGGCAAGAAACGCATCATCGCCGAAACCGGCGCTGGGCAGCATGGCGTCGCTACCGCGACCGTCTGCGCGCTCCTCGGGCTCGAGTGCATCGTCTACATGGGCGAGATCGACATCGAGCGGCAAAAGCCGAATGTCTTCCGCATGAAGCTGCTCGGCGCCGAGGTCCGTTCTGTTTCGTCCGGCTCGAAAACCCTGAAAGACGCCATCAACGAAGCAATCCGCGACTGGGTCACGAATGTCGAATCGACCTTCTATATCTTCGGCACCGCAGCCGGCATGCACCCTTACCCGGTGATGGTGCGCGATCTTCAATCGGTCATCGGGCGAGAGTCGCGCGCGCAGATCATCGAGAAGACGGGCGGATTGCCCAACGCGGTCGTAGCCTGCGTGGGCGGCGGCTCGAACGCCATCGGTATGTTCTACCCGTTCGTGGGGGACAAGGATGTCGAGTTGATCGGCGTCGAAGCCGGCGGTCATGGACTGGACAGCGGATTGCATTCGGCCACGATTACCGCCGGTCGGGAAGGCGTCTTGCACGGTTCGCGCTCGTTTGTGCTGCAAGACGAGAACGGTCAGGTGATCGAAACGCATTCGATTTCCGCCGGGCTGGATTATCCCGGCGTAGGCCCAGAGCACGCCTGGTTGCATGATGCCGGCCGCGCTCGTTATGTCGCGATCACTGACGAAGAGGCGCTGGAAGGATTCCAGGCGCTCTGCCGCACAGAGGGGATCATTCCCGCGCTCGAATCGAGTCATGCGATCGCGCATGGGCTGAAGGAAGCAAGCGCGCGCCCCAGCAACGATATCGTGCTGATCAATCTCTCCGGCCGGGGTGACAAGGACCTCGAGACCGTCGCAACGTCCCTCGGAGTCTCACTGTGACAACATCGACCTCGAGCCGGATCGCCTCGGCGTTCGAAAAGGCGAGTGATGAAGACCGGGCAGTGTTGGCGCCGTTTCTGACGGTGGGATACCCAACCATCGAAGCGTCGAAGAAACTCCTGCTCGCTCTGGTGGAGGGTGGCGCGGACCTGATCGAGCTGGGAATTCCCTTTTCCGATCCGCTCGCCGATGGCGCCACTGTGCAGCGCGCAAGTCAGGTAGCGCTGGAAAACGGGGCGAGCCTGGCCACCGGATTCGAACTGGTGGAGTTTGCTCGTGCCAATGGGGTCGAGATTCCGCTCGTCTTCATGGGGTATGTCAATCCGTTCTTCCAGTACGGCGTCGACACGTTGGCGGCCGACGCAGCGCGGATCGGAGTGGATGGATTCATCATCCCGGACCTGCCGATCGAGGAAAGCGACGACTTCCGGCTTCCGTTCGCCGAACAAGGCGTCGATCTGATCTATATGATCGCCCCCACCAGTACCGACAAACGCATTGCTCAGGTCGCGGAACGGGCTAGCGGTTTCGTCTACTGTGTCGCGCTGACCGGCGTCACCGGCGCGCGTGCCAGCATGGCCGAGAATCTGGGGCCGTACATGGAGAAGATCCGCGCGTCAGTCGATGCCCCGCTGGTCATCGGGTTCGGAATCTCGACACCCGATCATGTGCGGCAGGCAGCCGCGCTGGCGGACGGCGTGATCGTGGCGAGTGCCATGATCAACTATCTCGATACACTGCCGCTGGACGAGCAGCCGGCAGCAGCCACCCGGTTCGTGCGCGAATTTGCGGACGCTACCGGCAAGCCTGGGGCGTGAGGGAAGCGAAATCGATGTCGGGAACGAGTTACAACGGGCAGCCAGCGAGCGACCTACGGCCATTGGTCTGTCGCGGAATCCGTGGCGCCACCACCGCCGAGTCGAACACCTCGGAGGACATCCTCGAGGCGACGCGCGAGATGATGCGCATCCTCATCCAACTCAACGATCTGGAGCCGGAACATGTCGTGAGCGCGATCTTCACGACGTCACCGGATTTGAACGCCACGTTCCCGGCGGTTGCCGCGCGTGAGATTGGATGGAGCGAGGTTCCGCTCATGTGCGCGCACGAAATGGACGTCCCCGCTTCGTTGCAGAAGGCGGTGCGCGTGCTCTTGCAAATCAACACGACCAAGACGCCATCGGAAATCCGTCACGTCTACCTCAAGGGCGCCCGTCAGCTTCGGCCGGAATGGGCGTATGACGAAGACGAGGCTGTTGCGGTCATCCGCGGGTAGTCCTTCGAACGTACCAATCAGAAAGACCCGGCAATCCGCGCGCCGGCAGCATGAGTCGCGGTCAGGAGGTCCACAATGATCGTCGTAATGCAGCCAGGCGCGTCAGAACGGTCGGTTTCCGCCGTAGTCACCCGCATCAAGGATTTGGGGCTGGACGCGCACCTCTCGTCCGGGGAACAGCGCACCATCATCGGCGTGGTAGGCACGACTCCGCTTCCGCCAACGCTGGACGAAATGCTCGAGGCCTATGAAGAGGTCGAGCAGGTCCTGCGCGTCACCAAGAAGTACAAGCTCTCCGGCTGGGATTTCCATCCCAAGAAGACCGTGATCAAGGTCAGGGACTTCGAGATCGGTGGCGACGAAGTGGTGGTCATTGCCGGACCATGCTCGGTCGAATCCGAGGAGCAGACCATCGAAACGGCGCGCGCCGTCAAGGCAGCCGGCGCCAAGGCGCTGCGCGGCGGCGCATACAAGCCGCGCACCTCGCCATACGAATTCCGCGGGTTGGGCCAAAAGGGGCTCGAGATTCTCGCCACCGCGCGGGAAGAGACCGGATTGGCGATCATCACCGAGGTGATGACTCCCTCCGACGTCGAACAGGTGTACCAGTACACGGACATCTTCCAGATTGGCGCGCGCAACTGCCAGAACTACTTCCTGCTCGAGGAAGTCGGCAAGACCGGCAAACCAGTGATGCTCAAGCGCGGAATGAGCATGCTCATCGAGGAATGGCTCCTGGCGGCCGAGTATGTGTTGGCCCAGAGCAATCCGAACGTCATCTTTTGCGAGCGTGGTATCCGCACGTTCGAGAACCAGACTCGAAACACGTTCGACATCGCTGCGGTGCCGGTGGTGCAGAAACTCTCGCACTTGCCGATCTTCGTCGATCCCAGTCATGCCGCCGGCAAGCGGCCGTACGTGGCTCCGCTTTCCCTGGCTGGAGTGGCGGCTGGAGCGGACGGGTTGATTCTCGAAGTGCATCCGAATCCGGATCACGCGCTCTCAGACGGGCAGCAGTCGCTCAACTTCGACGAGTTCGCCGATCTCATGCCGCGGCTGGGCCTGGTGGCGCAGGCAGTGGGACGATCGGTCGCGACCGGTTCTCTCGCTGCCGTGTAGCGTTCGAGCGAAAAACAGATGTCGATTCGAGCGAGGGGTGCAGCGCACTCCTCGCTTTCGTGAATCCTGACCAGGATGCCCAGCGACAGTTCGGACCAACCATCCGATCCCGAAGACGATCTGCCCGTTCTGGCATGGGAAGACGTCTCGCGACGCGTGCGTCTGCCCGATGACCTGCGGGAGGCGCTGAGCTTACCGGTTTCCCAGCTTCGCTGGAGTTCGACCAAGTTCAGACGCGTCATTCAGGAACATTCCAAAGACGCGACGATCATTCTCGCTCTCGAAGCCCACCTTCAGCATTGGGAATGCGCAGGGCCGCAAGCGGGTCGCGAAGGCACCTGGCAAGTGATCTTTCGTGTGAACACTCGCGCCTACATTGCGTTTATTGGTCGAGACGAACGCAACTCGTACAACATGGTGACGGTTTTCGGCACCAAACGAGAGGCGTTCGTAAAGCGGAGATCTGGAGAACCCGGCATGGTGTGGAGTAAGAGAGAGGCCCCTGCTCCGCTGGACGAGGCGGAGATCTCCTGAAAAGGCGCGGATGCCCATTTTCCCGCTACAGGAGCGACTCTCTTGTGAAAGAGTATAGCGCGTGCGATTCATGATGGTTATGCAAACTGGACGAGCTCGAGTCAGGCACTGACGTGCGACCCAGGTTGCGCGCGATAAATGAACAATGCGCGATGATGCGCAATCAAGATGCCGACATTGCACGGAAGCGGAAACCATGAACGAGAGCACAAAACGACGATGGCTCGACCAAACACGCGCGGCGTGGGATGAACGGGCGGAGATGTTCGATGCACGGTCGGCCGCCAATGCGCAGGCCGAAGATCGCCAGGTCGAGCTCGACTTCATCGAGCGAGCGCTCAGACTCCCGCAGGGCGCCAGGTTGCTCGACGCCGGCTGTGGAACGGGGCATTTCGCCATCGCATTCGCTGAGCGGGGTTATCGGATCGACGGCATCGACATCTCACCGGCGATGATCGAGCGCGCCAGAGCGAACGCGAACGACGCTGGAGTCGAGATCAGCTTCGTCGTGGGCGATCTCTTGCCCCTCGATGCCCCAGATGGCGCGTATGACGCAGTTTTCGCTCGAATGTCCCTGCAGTTCTCACCACACCTGTCCGCTGTTCTGGACGAATTTGGGCGCGTCACCGCAGTGAATGGCAAATTCTGGCTGGCCGTACCTGGCTCACTTTCGCCGATCTACCGGCATTCCTGGGAGCGTTTCCTGTCCGACGAGCCGGAGCCGATCAACTATGTGACGCCATGGGAGCTTGTACAGCTGCTCGAGACAAAGGGCTGGACGGTCGAGGAGCAATGGGGCAGCTTCGACCCGATCGGCGACGATGCAACCAACCCGGCACAGGAGATCGACACCGCCGCATTGCCGCTGCTCCTGCAGCAGGCGGCGGCGACCGTCTGGAATATCATCGCCCGCAGATAGCGGTTCAGGCGACATGCCCTCAGAAAGGAGAAACGGGATGGGCGAACTGCCCATCCCGTTCTCTGTTTCACTCGCGATCTTGCGACCGCAGCGGTTCAGTTCGTGGCCTACGTGAGGCGCACGGCCCCGTACCACCGGCTGGAGTAGTACGAAGAGTTCAGATCGCTGATCACCACTCCAGTCGCCTCGTTCTGCGCGTGGATGAACTGGTCATTGCCAATGTACATGCCGACGTGCGAAAGACCGGTGGTGTAAGTGTTCTGGAAGAAGACCAGATCGCCTGGCTGCAGGTTGCCGCGCGAAACCGACGCGCCCGCCGAGACCTGCGTCCACGTGCCCGCGCCAATGTCGCGTCCGAGGACGTTCAACACGACCCAGTAGGTGAAGCCGGAGCAGTCGAAGCTCGACGGTCCATGCGTCGCCCAGACGTACGGGTAGCCGAGGTAGCGCATGGCGTAGCTCACGAGCGCGTTGCCCGAAGCGCCACCGCTGCTCGAACCGCCGGTTGTGCCACCGTTGGTTCCGCCATTGGGGTTGCCTGAGCCACCACGATCAGAGAGCGCTTCGGTCGTCTTCGTCAGGTACTGGCTGGCCATGAAGCCGGACAGACCATCCCAATCGACCGGATAGAAGCCGTTGGTGGCCGATCCGGTGATGAGCACCACGGTGCCGGCCGGCGCCACCGCCGCCACACCAGCGCTGTAGCTGGCCGAGTAGCGCAGGTTGAGCGAATCGCTGGTCTTGGCGTGATCGCCATTCACCATACCGCTGGTGCTGCCGCCAGAGGTTCCGCCTCCGTTGGTCCCGCCTCCAGAGGTTCCGCCGCCCGACGTGCTGCCGCCGTTCTTGGCCAGATAGTCGGCCGAGATGAAGCCGTTGGTGCCGTTGTAGGTAACCGCGATCCAGCCGCTGGTGCTGCCGTTGCGAACCGTCACCGACGCGCCTTCCGGAACCACCGCCAGGATGCTGCCGCTCATGCTGCCGCTGGAGCGGAGTCGCACTCCCCCACCACCGGTGCCGCTGACGTACATGGTCGAACCGGAGGATGCCGAGCCGCCGGACGTACCGCCGCCGTTGGTTCCCCCGCCGGACGTCCCGCCACCGCTGGTCCCACCAGAGGTGAGGTACTGCGACGAGACGAATCCGTTGCGGCCAGCGCAAACGACTGGCTGCCAGCCATTGCTCGCAGCACCGCGCAGGCTCACGGTCGATCCGTGGGCGAGCACGGTGATGATCGATCCGCTCATGCTGCCCGAGGCGCGGCAGTTGAGACCGCCAGGGGCGCTGTTCACCGTCGCCGAACCGGTCACGGCCGACGTATCGACGTCACCGGAGCCGCCGGAGGTGGAACCGCCACTCGTGCTTCCGGATGAGCTGAGGTAATCGACATGGATGAATCCGTTGGAACCAGCGCAAATGACCGGTTGCCACTCACCCGTGGCAAGTCCGCGCAGCGAAAGCGAGGTGCCTTCGGAGATAACCGCGATGATCGAGCCGCTATAGCTGGCGTTGGTTCGGCAACGGACGCCATCGCCATTCGTGCCGCTCACGAGCGCGCTACCGGTCAAAGCCGCCGCGGAAACCTCCGCGCCAACCGCAAGCTGGGTCACGCCGTCAGTCGAGCCAACCGTGCCGCCATCGGTGGACGAAACCGTATCGCCCGAGCCCAGGTAGGTCTTGCTGATATACCCGGCCGAGCCATTGCAATAAACCGGTTGCCAGACACCGCTCGGAACTCCGGTGAGCTGCACGGACGTTCCTTCGGCGAGGATGGTGATGGTGTTCGAAGTCGAGCTGGCGCGTGCGCGACAGCGGACGCCGTCGCCATTTGTTCCGGAAACGATAGCGGTTCCAGAAACCAGGCTCTCGTCGAGAATCACCGGCTCGGCGCTCTCGTCGACGACCTCAGTGGGCGCTTCGGCCACCGGTGTCTCCGCCACAGCGGTCTCGGTGGCGACCGGGGTCTCAGTTGCCGCCGAACCGTCCGGGTTCGTGGCGACCGGGGTGACCGTCGCAGTCGGGGTTTCGGCAACCGGAGTCTCGGCTACCGGGGTCTCCGCTCCGGTCGATCCATCCTCGATGACAACCGGGGCCTGATTGGGATCGGTGGTGCTCACGAACTGCGAAGCGATGAAGCCCCCGCCGCCCATGCAGTTGATCGGCTGCCAAATGTCGAAGGCGGGACCGGTGATTTCGATCTGGGTCCCTTCCGGCAGCACTGTGATGATGGGAGCGTTGGTGTCGGCCGCGGCGCGGCACCGGACACCGTCCCCATTCGTCCCTGCCACCCAGCCGATCGCGATCACAGCGCCCGCAACCGGGGCCTCCGGCACGACCGCAACCGGATCGGTTTCGGTGGGGACATCGGCTATGGGAACGTCGACGGGTGTTTCCTCGACATACGGCTCCTCGGTGGCTTCTGCGACCGCCTCCAGGGGAGCGCCGTTCGACGCGAGCGCAAGGAAGTCAGCCACGATGTAGCCGACGTTGCTGCCCACAGAAACCTGGTACCAATAGTTTCCTGCCGCATCGGTCAGAGGACCATCCAGCACGGTAACCGTGGTGCCCTCGCCGTACATGGCGATGAGTGTGCCTTCGTAATCGGGAGTTTCTCGAAGTCGAACCTGATCGCCATTGGCGTAGGAAATCACAGCCTCTTGGCCGATGATCAGATTCGTGTCCGCTGATGCGGCGATGGGTACGAGCATCGAGGCGATCGATGCCCCGAGCAATGCGACAACGAGTCCCAGCGAAACTCGTTTGGTGATGCCAGCCAAATCACTTTCCTCCAGTGAAATCCCCAATCAGCCAGCCCGCTGATCGGCCCGCAGGTGTCGGGTCTTGGAATACCTGTCGTGAACCTCCTGTGAGGCATTGCGCCCAAGGCGCGCGAATCGAACGTCACTGGGGCCCAGCCATGGACTCCCCAGATTGTGTGGCGGCGTCGGTTGCCATACCGATGACCGCTAGCCCCAATCGTCAGTGCCATTCAACTGACGATATCGACGCTCAAGGAGCGTCTCATGCTTGGGATGACCGTCAAACTATCAGACAGTGACGAGCATGTCAAGCAGCCATGTATACAATTCGCAACCCTACTCGACAGAACTGAGGGTTTCCCGCAAAGCTACTGGGGTTTTTCTTCCAGTCGGCTCCATGCCAGCAAGACACCGGCTGCCAGCATCGCAACGATGGTTAGCGCCATTCCCCACACTTCGTTCGGCGATTCGAACCGAAACTCGACCTCGCTGGAGCCGGCCGGAATCTCGACCGCCCGCAACAATCCGAACGCTGTGGCAATTTCGACCGGTTCCCCATCGATATACGCCTTCCAGGCGGGATAGGCCACTTCGCTGGTCACCAGCATTCCGGGAGCGGATGTCGTCACCTGATAGCGCATGATCTCCGGCTCGGCCTCCAGCACCGTTACCTGATCGTTGCCATCTGAAGAAACCGTGCCATCGAGCTCACTATCCCGGTCGATGAGTGCAACCTGGTACGGGTCGATCGAGCCGTTCTCTACGAGCTCGCGGGCCACGCCGGGTTGCGCGCTCCGTGCCTCGTGGACAATCCATCCCTTGGGCGCCGCGCTGGTGCGTTCGAGCACGCGCACGTCCTCGTCCTGATAAATGGTCGGGAAGAGATCGACCGCCATTTGCAGATCGGCTCTACCCTCTGGAATCACGGCGGGAATGACGATGTAGCGTGCGTTCAGCAGGTCGAGCAGACGCGAATCGAGACCGCTCGGATAGATGTTGGCGTCGTGGTACTCCTGCGCCTCGCCATTGATGTCATGCATGAAGTCGACATACGCCTGGAGCTGCACCGGGTTGTATCCCTGCACGTCCTCCATCCGATGCGCGGTCGCCAGGTTGTTTACCCCTAGCTGGCGCACCTGATCACTTGGAAACTGGAATCGATAGAGCGCCGGACGCTCGGTTTCCGAATGCCGCAACATGGGATCGAAGCCGAAATAGCGTCCCGCCGCGTCGCCGGTCTGATCCTCGATGAACTGCAGTCCCGGGGGCATCGAGTAGTAGGCCGCGATATCAAACTTGTGGAAGCCGCCGTAGTCGCCATGCGCCAGCATCTCGCGGTTTGCCGCCAGGAGATCGACGATCAGCAATCCGGTCAAGACACCTGGCACATAGGGCCAGAGTCGTTCCGCTCGCCTGGTGGCAAGCGCCGCCAATGCGCCCGCCACGGCCAGCACGCTCAGAATCACCACCAGCGGCAGTGCATCTCCCGCGCGCCGCAGCCCCACCGCGAACGCAACCGCTATTCCTATTGGAAGCAAGGCTATCAGCAACAGCTGCCGCCAGCGGCCCACCCACGTTGGCAACGCGCCAATGGCCGCACCCGCGAGCAACGCCACCGCGGGAAACACGACGAGCGCGATACGTTGCGGCCAATGCGAATGCAGGCCCTCGAACATCGGCAGAATCGCGAAAAGGAGATCGTGCAACGGAGTCTTTCGGCTCGACGAGAGAACGAACCCGAAGATCACGATGAGTGAAAAGAAGATCGTGAGGTTTCGCCCGCGAGCCAGAATCACCGCCACCACCGCGAGCGTGATCGCCACGCCTCCGGGGTAGTACGAATTGCGTGTGACATGCTCGAACACGGTTTGACCTGCTTGCCAACCGCCCGTGATTGCGGCGGAATCGCCCAAACCGTCGTAACTCCCCCCCGCCACGTTGGAAAGCCGGTTGTACTCCAGCCGGGGAAGCAGCCCCATTGCATTGAAACCAGCCGCCAACGCCCCGAAGACGAACGATGTGGAGAAGAAGTCGTAGAAGCGCTCGCGCCAGGGAACGCTCGGTCGCGCTGGCTGCACCAGCGAACGCCAGGCAAGAAATGCGCCCATCAGCATGAGCGCGTAGTACGACCCTTGTCCCAGCCAGGAGGCAAGGATCTGGCTCATGGCGAGCGCGGAAAGGACGATCCAGGGAATGCGCCGCCGCAGAATCGGACGCTGCAAGGCGAGTTCGGCCCCAATCAGCAGGAAGGGCACCCAGGCGCCCACCTGGACTTGCGCAGGACAACAAACCGAGCGGCTGAAAATGGGACCAGAAAGCATGTATGCCGCGCCAGACGCCAACGCACCCAGCGGAACGATGCGCAGCACACGCGCGAGCCAATAGGTTCCATAGCCTGCCAGCGCGAGATGGACCACGATGAAGAGCGGTACCGCAATGCCGATCGGGAACGCAGTGAACAGCCCCATCGCCGGCAGGTACGACCAGCCGGATTGCGGATCAGAGGCAAACGGCGCGCCGGAGAATTGCGACGGGTTCCATGAAGGAATGCCGAACTCGCGCAACCGTTCGCCCAAATACGAATACCAGGGATAGAACTGGGTGATGGCGTCCTGGCCGGCTGTTGTCCCCCCTGCCAGCAGTCTCCAGCAGGTGAGGGCCAGGATGGCCGTCAACACTCCGAGCCCGAAGATGTCGGCATGTGCGCGCATTTCGAGGCGATCCGCCCAGGACGTCTTCGGTTCGCTGACCGCCGGAGCGGGAGCTACCATTCCTCGTTGCTCCGTTTCTCGATCTGCTCACCAGCATAGGTTCCGGCAAACGACCAAAGCAACGCCACGAGCCCGGAAAGCCCAACCGCAATTCCCCCACCGATTGCGGCATACCCCAGCGCCCGCACCAACTCAGATCGACTGCCATTCGTCACTTGCGAGGCAACCACGCAGCCGACGAGCGCTGCGGCCATACCCACGATCGCAAACAAGACCGCCTGCCTGCGCGTGCGTCGATAGTCGAAATCGAGCAGGAGATCGGCGGCTCGGACGTAGCACGCCGTTGCAGCCACCGACAGCACCAGTACCGCGATCATCGCGACTGGTCCTTCCGTCGCTCCCGCCCACCCGCCAGCCATTGACGCCAGGACCATGATGACGTAGGAGAGACGCCGGATTTCGATCGGACTGCGGTTTCGGCGACGCACCAGCACTCCTCGAGCGAACCCAGGGTCCGGCACCGAGATCGCCAGACGCTGGACGCTGGACCTCGTTGCTATCGATCCGCCGGTCTTGGCAAGGCAACCACCGGTCGGCGGGCAGCGTCTTCGGACTCGCGGCGGGTGCCACTGAGCTGATCCAGCTCTTGCTGCGCCTGTTCGAGCCGCAACCGGACACGTTGTTCGTGCAGTTGCCAGAGATCACGCCGAAGGGACTCATCCACCAGACGCAACTCATCCAGCTGATGCACGAAGGCAGCGATGCGCACTCCCAACTCCCGATACTGCTCGTTGATCTCGTCGATCCGCTCCCCCAACCGTTCGAAACGCTGGTCTTGCGACGTGCGCACCTCCGCGACCTGCGCATCGGTGGCTTGCCGCAGATCGTCGATACGATCGACGATGGTTTCATGCCGTTCGAGCGCCTGCTGATTGATGCGCGCCGCCTCGGCTTTCATATCGGCATCGGCTTTGCGCAATTCTTCGAAGCTCGGTTCCACGCTCGCGCCGGCACGTTGCAGGTCCTGGATGAGATCGAGCCCATGCGCCACGTCGGCGCGAATATCGTCCAATCGGGCATTGAACCCTTCGCTGGCCTGCGCCACCTCGGCGATGCGGCGCCGCATCTCCTGATCGACGATCTTGACAGCATCCTCGTTACGCAGGATGTCGCGCCGTACCAGATCGACTTCGCCCTTGGAGCTCTCGATCGTCTCGCGCAGCTGGTGGGCGGCGATCGTATTGCGATCGCCAACGGCTTGCAGATGCTCGATCGCGGAGCGAATCTCCTCGAATCGGCGGTTGTACGCGCCGGTATCGTCAGTCTTGCGGCGTGAGGCCTCCAGCAGCTCGCTCACATGCGCTTGCAGAGAGCGGATCGGACGCACCGCGTCTTCCAGTCGCTGATCCATGTCGACGATCTGCTGGCGAGTGCGGTTTTCGTCGATTGCGCGGGCCCGGGCAGACACCTGGCTCTCCTGGCGCGATTGCTCGATCAGGATGCGGTTCTCGGCGTTCCCGCCTTCCATCTGCTTGACGCCTTCTTCCAGGCGGACCTGACGGCTGGCCAATTCGCGCAGCGCGGTGCGCAGCTCGTCGATCTGGTTTTGCAGCGTCGCCAGACGGGCAAGCTCCCGCTTCCGTTCATCGTCCTGACGGAATGGCGACATTCCCCCCTGGGGCGGTAACGATCCGAAATCACTCATCGAGGCAGCACTCTGGGCGTGGTGACGTACGACAACACAATGCGCACACTATACCGCCCCATCGAGTGTCTGAATGGTGCGAACCACGCTGCGCGCCAGCGCCGATGGATCGTAGCCACCCTCGAGCACGAGGACAATTCGACCGTCAGCATGCGCATGGGCAAGTTCCAGCAACCGGACCGTCATGTCAGCAAATCCATCCTCGTCGACGCGCATGCTGCCGAGCGGATCGTCGCGATGGCAGTCGTATCCCGCAGAAACCATGACGAGCTCCGGCTCGAAGGCGCGCAACCTTGGCAGGATGACCTCGTCCAGCACGTGCAGGTAGCGCTCATTGCCCGCTCCGGCGGCCAGCGGAGCATTCAGCGTGTAGCCCGCTCCGGCGTCCTTTCCAGTTTCGCTGGCTGCCCCGGTTCCTGGAAAGAGCGGCCACTGATGAATCGACGCGAAGAAGACATTTGGGCTTGTCCAGAAGATTTCTTGCGTGCCATTGCCGTGATGCACATCCCAGTCGACAATGGCGATCCGTTCGATGCCTGCATTCAACGCATGGGCTGCGCCGACAGCGATGGTGTCGAAGAGACAGAATCCCATGCCGATCGAGGGCCGCGCGTGATGCCCGGGCGGCCGGGCGAGAACGAATCCCTGTTTCACCGATCCGTCCAGCGCGGCATCGACCGCAGCCACTGCCGCGCCCGATGCCAGCGCGGCCACCTCGACCGATTGCGGACCCATATACGTGTCGTTGTCGATCCAGCCGCCGCCCTGGCTTGCGGCACGCGCTAGCGCATCGATGTAGCGCGGATCGTGGACCCGGGACAACTGTTCCAATGTGGCGGCAGCGAAGGCAGGTTGCGGGTTCGTCGCCAGCAAGCCAGATCGTTCCAGCTCCGCGTCGACCGCCTTCAATCGCCGCTGGTTCTCGACATGCGACGGCTCGTCATGCTGGGCGAAACGCGGCGAGCGATAGAGCGCGGTGGTCATCGGCGCGGTTCCTTCCAGAAGTCGTCATCGTCGAAGAGATGCTCGAATGGTGTGAATTCTGGTTCCGCGGCTTGCGATGCACGGGAAATCCCGTCAGGCGCGCCGAGGTAGCCATAGAGCACCGCGCCAAGGATCGGCAAACAGAGGATCGCCAGCGCCCAGCCCGTCTTGTTTTCGCCACGAACGGCGGGCCGGCGCCAGAGATCGCGCAGCGCAACTGCGGCCAGCCCGTAATAGACCACCGCAAACAGGAGGATGGCGGCGATCAGCATCGAGCGCTGCCAACTCATCGGCGTTGCTAGGCAGCCGCTCGCAGGAAGTTGGCGGCGACAAATCCGCTGTTCCCGGTGGCGGGGTCTTGCACCGGATACCAGGTATAGCCATCGGCCTCCACTGGATCGCCGGTAACAGTGAGTGTTGTTCCCTCGGGAAGCGTTTCAATGATGTCCGCCGAGGTCGAAGCCTCCGCGCGAAGGTTGACATCGGACTCGTTGGTCGTGACCGAGGCTCCATTGGCGAACGTCTCGGACGGCGCGGCCGGTGTCTCCTCCTGCTGCGCCGTTGCTTGTCCGGCATTCTCGGGAGCAGAACCATCGCCCCAGGTCAGGTAGCGCACATCGGCATCCGTGCGGAACGGCTGAAAGCGCACCAGGGAACCAGAGAAATCGACTGGCCGCTCGAAAGCCGCCCACCCGGTGCGGGTCGCGCCAGGCAGATAGTCTCCCGCGATATCCGGCAACGGCGGCGTGAGACGAGCGACGTCGAGGATCTCCTCGCCATCGCCATATGAGAGGGCGAAGGCCGTCACCGGGAAATGCGACACCGCAGAGCCATCCCGATTGTTGGTCACCTGCATCTGGATCGCCGCCCATTGCGGGATGAGGCTGGGATCGGAGTCACCCACCGCCTGCGTCCGGAAATCGGTCAGTTCGTAGACATCCTGCCCGAATACCGCCTGGAGTAGCTCGACCTGCCAATCCTCGGTAACGATGGCCTGATTCGCGGTGGCCGGCGCGGTCGGGCTCGTGCCAACGTCATTGACCGCCTCTGGTTGCGCTGGCGCCCCGGGAAGCGAGCCCCCAACCACTGCGGCAACGACGCTATCGGACCAGAAGCCTGTCAACAAACGACTATCGAATAGGATCACCGGAGCGGCGTCGTCGCTCTCGATCGCGCCAACCACGTAGCCCGAGGTCGATTGCCCTGGCTCTACCGCAGCCTGGAGCATTGGAGCGGGCGGCATCAATTGCAGCGAGCGCCGCACGATACCCGAGGCGCCAAAAACGGCAAAGTCGTCGTAGTCGATCCAGATGCGCTCCTGCCCGACATTGGTGGCATTCACCTGGAAGAGCAGATAGTCGATACCGTCCTCTGGCGCCGCGTTCTGATCGGAGGCAGCGGCAATCTGGGCGGCTGCGTCCGCCCCGCGCACCAAGTTGGAAAGCGTCAGCTTCCAGGGGCCAGCGCTGAACTCGAGTCCGAACGACTGCAACGACAAAGCGGAAAGGTCCTGGGCGGTCACGATTCGTGGCGTCACAGCGGAACGCGAACTCGGCATACGGGTCTCCAGATCTGGACGATGCGACAGGTCGCCGCAGCCCACGATTGTAGCAGTCGGCTCCTGCTGCACCGTGGACGGCTCCCGCCCACCCGAATTGGAGATCCCTCACCTACCAGCGGCAATGACGTCACTCCACTCTCGATCGTTCCGGCATGGCCGCCCCGCGAACACCGTCCGATGAGGCAAACACCACACCGGGAACACGCATGGGGGCCAACCCGTGCTATGAATGTTCCAGTGAGAACCGCCGCTGCAAGCAAGGAGCAGACATCCCGTGGTCGAAATCGCGCCGTATGGCGCATGGAAATCGCCAATCACCTCGGCAGCCATTACAGCATCGTCGATCCAGCTGGAAGACACGGTCGTAGACGGCGACACCATCTATTGGTCCGAGCAACATCCCAACGAGAAGGGTCGTTATGCGATCGAACGCTGGGCGCCCGGGGGCACGATCGAGGAACTGCTCCCCGCGCCATGGAGCGCCCGTACTCGCGTGCATGAATACGGCGGGGCGGCGTTCACCGTGGTGGACGGCACCGTCTATTTCGTGAACGACGCGGACCAGCGGGTCTACCAGCTCGTCGTCGATGGCGACAACATTCCGCTGACCCCGGCCAGTGATATTCGACATGCCGATTTCACCTTCGATCGGGCGCACAATCGCCTGATCGCCGTGCGCGAAGATCACACCACCGGCGCAAAGGAAGCCGTCAACTCGATTGGCTCGATTCCGCTGGATGGCTCCCAAACCGGACAGGTGCTGGTCGGAGGACATGATTTCTTCGCCACTCCGCGTGTGAGCCACGACGGAAAACGCCTGTGCTGGCTGAGTTGGGACCATCCAAACATGCCCTGGGATGGATGTGAGCTTTGGGTGGGCGATATCGAAGCGGATGGCTCGATTGGCAACCGCAGGCTGGTGGCGGGCGGAGCGAGCGAGTCGATCTTCGAACCGGCCTGGTCGCTCGACGATCGGCTCTATTTCGTCTCGGACCGCACCGGGTGGTGGAATCTCTACCGGGAGGGCGACAACGGGGTAGAGATCGTCTATGAGGACGCTGCCGAGTATGGACTCCCGCTCTGGGTCTTTTCGCAGTCGACGTTCGGCTTCCTGGACGAAGGGCGCGTCGCCATCGCTTCGTTCAAGGATGGCCGCTGGCGTTTGAACGTCATCGATCTGGAAACACGGGAACTCGATCCGGTCGACCTGCCATCGACCATGATCAGCTCTGTCCATGCACATGACGGCAAGGTCGTGTTCAAGGCTGGGTCACCGGTGGAGCCGACCGCGCTGGTGCAACTCGATGTCGACACTGGCAAACTGAAGAAGCTGCGGGCGACCTCGGACCAGGAGTTCGAGCGAGGCTACGTTTCGGTTCCCGGCGCGATCGAATTCCCCACCACCGGCGGCAGAACCGCGTTCGGGTTCTACTACCCGCCCCAGAACAAGGACTTTGCCGCCCCGGACGGTGAGCTGCCGCCGTTGATCGTGCAAAGCCATGGCGGCCCGACCGGCGCAACCTCCACCGCGCAGCGCGCGCAGATCCAGTATTGGACCAGTCGCGGTTTTGCCGTGCTGGATGTCGATTACGGCGGCAGCACGAACTACGGACGCGCATATCGCGACCGGTTGAATGGCAACTGGGGCATCGTCGACATCGACGATTGCGTGAACGGGGCCAAGCACCTGATCGAGGAGGGATTGGTCGATCCAGAGCGGATCATCATCCAGGGATGGAGCGCCAGCGGCTACACCACCCTCTCGGCGCTCGCCTTCCGCGATTTCTTCAAAGCCGGGGTGAGTTACTTTGGCATCGGCGATCTGGAAGCGATGGTGCACGACACCCACAAGTTCGAGTCCCGCTATCTGGATGGCCTGATCGGTCCCTACCCCGAGGCGATCGATCGATACAAGGAACGTTCGGCGGTGCATTATGTCGAGAATATCACCGCGCCGCTCCTCATCTTCCAGGGAGACGAAGACAAGGTCGTCCCACCCAACCAGGCGCAGATGATGTATGACGCGGTCGAAGCGAACGGCAAGCCGGTAGCGCTGGTGATCTACGAAGGAGAGCAGCACGGCTTCCGCAAGAGCGAAAACATTCGCCACGCGCTCGACAGCTCGCTCTACTTCTTCGGGAAGGTGTTCGACTTCGTGCCAGCGGATGACGTTCCCGTGATCGAGATCGCCAATCTCCCCGTTTCGTCGTAGCGGCCGAGCGGTACTTTGGTCCTGAAATGCGCGCGCCCGATCCGTCCCGCGGGGAGGATCGGATAGAGTCTGCCTCATCGACGACCCGACCGGACAAAGGCCTGGCGTGCCCGTGCTGCTGGCGCTGCAAACAACCACAGATGGATTGGACGAAAGCACGCTCGATGCAGTGACGCTGGTCTTGCTGACGGGCTTCGTGCTCTCGATGTTTGCGCTGGCGATTCTGCTTTTCCGACGCGAAAGCGCGCAGCGTCGCGAGTCCCCCGAAGCCCGGACGCCAGAATCTCCCATTGCCCCACAACACGTCGAGCGTCCTCCGGCCGTTTCACGCCCGCCGACTTCTCGGCCGCCGGTGACGCCGGTGTGGCTCACCGGCGTTTCGACGCCCAGACAGGATGTGACACTCGCGGAGGTGGCAACCTCCATCGAGCGCCTCCTGCGCGCACGACGAGATGGGAATCTCGTAGATGGACTGGCGGTCTGCTCTCCCAGGTATCGGGCACGGCTGGCCGATGAGCTCGGCATCCCGGAGGCCGAACTGGCCGATGTGCTCAGAACTGCCGAGATCCAGGGCGACACCCCTACACTGCGCTCGATCGAACTGACTGGCGGTTCCGGACAGATAGTGAAGGCGCGCGCCGGGTATACCGATCGAAGCACCGAGGTCTACGAACTGACGATGGTCGACGGGGTCTGGGCGATCGATTCGATCGAGCGGGGATAAAGGAACCCCTCGCCCTGTTCGGGAGACGAGGGGTTTCTGCAGCCCTGGAACATAGAATCGCCGCCGAGCGCGTCGCCTGACGGCTCTGGACTAGAAGGCAGGCTCCTCCAAACCGTTGGGGCCGACGGCAACGTCTTCCTGCGCATCCAGCGCGAGCCGGTTCAGCTCTGGAGAACCGGCCTTGATCCGTTCGAGAATCGCGTCCATGACGTCGGGATTGTGCTTGAGGAACTCCTTGGCGTTCTCACGTCCCTGACCGAGGCGGTCGTCGTCGACATAGAACCAGGCGCCCTGCTTGCGGACGATGCCCATATCGGTCGCAACGTCCAGAACACTCCCCTCTTTCGAGATGCCCTGGTTGTACATGATGTCGAACTCGGCCTGGCGGAAGGGGGGCGCCACCTTGTTCTTGACGACCTTCACGCGCACGCGTGATCCAACCGAATCGGTACCGTTCTTGATCGTCTCGATTCGGCGGATATCGAGCCGGGTCGATGAGTAGAACTTGAGCGCGTTGCCTCCCGTGGTGGTTTCGGGATTGCCGAACATGACGCCGATCTTCATACGCAACTGGTTGATGAAGATGACGCAGGTCTTCGAGCGGCTGATGGCGCCGGTGAGCTTGCGCAGCGCCTGGCTCATGAGCCGGGCTTGCAGACCGACATGGGAATCTCCCATGTCACCGTCGATCTCCGCCTTGGGCACCAGGGCAGCCACCGAATCGATCACGATCACATCGATCGCGTTCGAACGCACGAGCGCTTCGACGATTTCCAGCGCCTGCTCGCCCGTATCCGGTTGCGAGATCAACAGTTCGTCCAGATCGACACCCAGCCGAGCAGCATAGATGGGATCGAGCGCATGCTCCGCGTCGATGTAGGCAGCCATGCCGCCCGCCGCTTGCGCCTCGGCAATGACGTGCAGCGCCAGCGTGGTCTTGCCGGACGATTCCGGACCGTAGATCTCGGTGATGCGGGCGCGCGGCAGGCCGCCGATGCCCAACGCCAGATCGAGCGCGATACTGCCGGTCGGAATTGCTTCCACCTGCATCGAATGAGCCTCGCCCATCTTCATGATGGAGCCCTTGCCGAATTGGCGCTCGATTTGCCCGATCGCGAGGTCCAGCGCTTTGTCCCGGTCGTCCTGAGCCATGTTGTGTCCTTTGTGGAGCGGGCCCCGCATCCGGCTGGAGCCTCAGCAGAAGATTAGAATTTCTGTTCTAATTCTATCAAATCTTTGCGGAGCGTGCGCAAATCGTCCACGATTCTATACCCTGGCCTCGAGACCCTGGATACTGTGACCGGCTGCAATGGAGTACACGACGATGAACGAACCACCAGTCACAAAGATGGATGTGATTCGGTCGATCGAAACCGAGCGCGTCTGGTGGCGCGCGGTTGTCGATCTGGCAGAGCAAGGCGGCCCGATTACCGGTGATGAGCCTATCGACGGGGAGTGGACCGTTCGCGATGTGATCGAGCATGTCAACGGTTGGCGACGATGGACCGTTGCCCGGCTGGAGGCTGCTGCCAATGGCGCACCCCCGGTACCCCCCTGGCCGGCAAGACTGACTGACACCACCGAAGAAGAGGTGGATGAGATCAATGCCTGGTTCCTGCAGCAGGGCCGCGCCAAGCCTCTGAGCGAGGTCGTCGCCGAGGCATTCTCACTGCTCGACCGCATGCAGCATGCGGTGGAGGCAATCCCGGACGATCGCCTGCTGACACCGGGCGTCTTTGCCGAGACCGATCCTCAGATTGCGGACTATCCGATCGGACCGGCATTGGTTGGGTTCTCGATGATGCACGTGCATATCGACCACGCCGCAGCCATCCAGGAGTGGCTTTCGGAGCGTATCGGGCAGGATGTGGAACTTCCGCCGGCGCCGTCCGATTTCGGCTTCGAGGATTAGGCGCATCCCGGCACCGCACGCGGCCAGTATCCTGACGGGTCGACCAGCATCGGGCGCCGAGGACAGGGCCGCCAGCACGAACACGAGCGAATATAGCAAGAACGGGCGGCTCGGTTGAGCCGCCCGTTTCGTATCGATGTCAGATCGCTTTCCGCTACGGCCAGACTTCCACCTCGGCAATGCCTCCAGCCGTGGGTAGCCCGTCATCGTTGACGAAGACGAAGCGGATGTACTGAACGTCCGCGGCAACCGCCAGCTCCTGCCATTCGCCGGGCGCGGCGATACTGTCGAAGGTGAGGTCGGTCCAGTTCTCGTTATCGGTCGAAACCGAGACGTAGAGCGTGCCCGCCAGCCCTTCCGCTCCCACCTGCCAACGGACGACACTGACGTACTGGGGCGCGTCGAGATCGACGATGAAGGCTGCAAGCGGCACCACAGCCGATCCATCTGTCGACCAGACTGTACCTGCATCATGATCGACCAACACCTGACCGGCGCTCGAGCCCTCGCTCCGCTGGATGCGGGCAATTGTCAGCGGTTGCGGTTCAGTGACCGGAATGTCGGTGGGCGTTTCCAGCACCTCCGGTTCCTGAATGCCCGGTGAGGCTGGCGGTGGCCCGAGATCGATCTCTGTCGTCGCTTCGGGTGGGACGGGAGTCTCTGTTTCCACTGACGGCGGCATGACCACGATCTCTTCGGTCGCTGTCTCGGTCGGGAACGGGGTTTCGGTTTCCGCTTCCGGTGAGATGACCACGACCGTTTCTGTGGCCGTCTCGACCACAGTCGGAACCGTCGTGGCGGTAGATGGAACTGATGTCGACGTCTCAGTGTCCACGGCCGAGGCGGAAACCTGGGACAGGTACTCTCCGGCCACATATCCAGTCCCGTACCCTGAGCAGCTCAGCCGGTACCACTGGTAGCCGTTGGCCGGGGTCGGACAGGCCGCATGCAACTGGTGTTTTGTGAACGGTAATCACCAGTACCCGGTTCCGGGTCCCTGGCGCATGTTCACACCTGCGGTCGTGCGCACGGTGCTTCCGGCGGGGAATCCGCCGCTCACGGTGGTCTGTGTGACCGTCGGAGTGCGTGTTGGTGTACGCGTGGGTGTCGTGGTAACCCCGGAAACAAGCGCCAGGTAGTTCCCGGCCACCCAGCCGGTGCCCTTGCTCCCCATATCGACCTGGTACCACTGTAAGCCACCACTAGGGACCGGTCCGTCGAGCACAGTTCCATACGAATTGCTCGAAAGCACGGTGATAATGCTGAACCCGGTTCCTGGCCCGGTGCGCAGGTTGATCGAAGCAGTCGTGCGCACGGCGCTCCCGATCGGGAACCCGCCCGCAGTCGTAGCGGTGCGGGTGGCACTGGCGGTCGGTGTATGGGTCGCGGTTCCGCCGGGCGTGGTGGCAGACGGTGTCGCTGTGATCGTGCGCGTCGATGTCACGGTACTGGTCGTGGTCGAGGTTCTGGTCGGAGTGGCAGTGCCGACGAGCGTGACGTACTCCGACGCCACCCAACCGTCACCGTAGCTGGTGGAAACCGGAATGAAGACATAGGCTCCGGAGTTGACAGAGTACCCGGTCACCAGCACCTGCGTGTTCTTTGGCAGCACGGCGATCACCGGGTAGCCCGTCGACGGCCCCGACCGCAAGTTCAAGCTGGACGTGGTTTGCCCCACCGCTCCAGGGCCGAGACCAGACGGCGGAGTCGGAGTGACCGATGGTGTGCGCGTGGCGGTAGCCGTCGGGGTCGAGGTTGCGCCAGTGGCCGTCGCAGTCGCGGTGTTCGATGGTGTCTGCGTTGCCGTCCGCGTTCTGGTCGCCGTGACGGTACTGGTCACAGTGGCCGTTGACGTCGCCGTAAAGGTGCTGGAGGGCGTTGCGGTTGCCGACGCCGTGACGGTGTTCGACGGTGTCATGGTTGCAGTGGCCGTATTCGTCACCGAGGCGGTTGCCGTTGCCGTGGACGTGCTGGACGGCGTCGAAGTCAATGTCGGCGTCCGCGTTGCAGTGGCAGTCCGCGTTGCTGTCGGAGTTGGCGTCGGCAAGTCGTCCCCGAGACTGAGGACCGGCTCGCCCGACTTCCCACCAGAAACCCCTGCCGCAGCCTGGGAGATCGCGGCCGTGCCAAGCAACCAACTGCGGGCAGCGCTCACCGACGCTCCTGGATTCGCCGCGTAGTAGAGCGCCAAAGCGCCCGACACATGCGGCGTCGCCATGCTGGTGCCGCTGCGATACACCTGCGTGCCACTCTGGTTATAGGAACGGATGCAGACGCCTGGTCCCATGATGTCGACCAGGGAACCCCAGTTACTGCTTGCCCAGAAGGTGTCATCGACGGAACCCGAGGCGCATAGGGTCGAGCTCAGTCCACCCGGACGACCATCGAAATCCTGGAACGCGGATACCGAGATGACCTCGGGATACCCGGCCATGGTCGTTGCCGCCACTTCCAGACCGAAGTTCCCCGCAGCAACCACGACCGAGGTTCCGCCGGCCACCAGGTTGCAAATTGCCTGGTGCAGCGCCGATGCGTTGACGCCGCACGTACCAGGGGTGGAATCATTCGTGGTCAAGCTCAGGTTGGCGACACTGATTCCGCCCTGGTTCGCGACAGCCTCCAACGCGCAGACGAGCTGCGACTGGCTGCCGCTCCCGCCCGAATTGAGCATGCGCGCGGAGAAGATGCCCACACCCGGCGCCACGCCAACCACGCCGTCCGTGTTGTTGATCGCGCCAAGTGTTCCGGCGACATGGGTGCCATGGCCGAAGCCATCGGTCCAATCAGTCGTATCGGGCGACGTGCAGTTGTACCCCCCAACGACGTTGAGATCTGAGAGCAGGGCGACTCCCGAATCGACCACGGCGACCGTGCCGCCGACCGATCCGCCAGAACCGTTGGTAAACGGGAAAAAGGCATTCCGGGGAGCGTTGACCCGCTCGATGCCGGTGGGAATGATTTGCGCGGTCGGATCGACGGGCAGATCGGGAAAGATCCCGCTCACCTGCGGCACTTGCGCCAACCGTCGTGCCGCCTCTTCGGTCAGATCAGCCGCGAACCCGGTGATGAGCGTGTCATAGACGAACGCCGGCGAAACGCCCGATGCCGAGGCGAACAGCGACGGATCGACGCCGTCCTGCAAGACGACGATGACATTTCCATAGGGAATTTGCTGGGGCTCCTGCGCGGCGATCGGCGCCGGTCTGACCGATGCGCTGATTCCGGAGATGACGAGCAACGTCATCAGCAGCAACGACATGCTTCTACGCAGTGACGTTCGACTCCAGATCGTGTCGAAACCCATGCCTACCGATCCCATTCCGGGCACAGCTGCCGTTTACCTGGCGCCGAACCCTGCTTGTCCATCTGAAATCGGGATCGGACTTCATCCGATCCATGCCACACGCGTTCTAGCATACGCGCGCGCTTTCCCCGGCGACCACCCATACGTACACCGCATCTATGCAAATCGAGCTCAGGTCGAGCTTTGTTGGCAGAGAGTCACCAGCGGTTCTCCGGAATGCCGATGCCTCTGGACTCGACAACGCCGGGGCGGTGAGACCCCGGCGTTGTTCGAGAACGTTGCGATCGCTGGCCTAGCCGAAAATGGCCACGAAGCGACGGTGGTACTCCAGCGCGATCCCGCTCGGCAGGATCGCCCCCGAGCCAGCTCCCGGAGGAGCCAGGCCCGGCAGGACGATTCCGGCAGTCGAGCCAACGCCGGTGTTCGGCGGCTGGTTGGTCGGGATGCAATTGAAGATCCAGACCGTCGAGCGCTTGCCAGCGGTGACCACCACGTCGCCCTGGGCGTTGACCGCGTCGGACTCAGCGTGGCACCAGTCGGCGCCGACTTCCTGCAGCTTGTAGGTTCCCGGCGCGAGATTCGGGAACTTGAGCTGACCGTTCACATCCGTCACACCTGCGAGCGTCGGGACGTACTGCCCATCGACCAGCTTCGAGATGGTGAAGCGGACGCCGGTGGTTTGCGGCGCGCAGTTGGCGAACCAATCGAAGTTCGCCGGGCGCTTCACCGCCGGCAGCGCGCAACCGTACTTCTCGACCACGATGGTGCCGGTCGTATCGGTCACCACATCCGGCACATTGAAGTAGGCGCAGTACATCGTCTGGCCGCTCTCGAGCGGGAAGTTGATGATGCTGCCGATGGCGCCGAACTCGTAACTATCGAGCCGAACACCGCACCAGACGTAAACGGAGGTTCCTTCCGGCGTCTTCTCCTGCAGCGAGTAGTTCCCTGCCGGAAGCTGCGTGAACCGGGTCAACCCCTGAACTCCGGTGTCGCCGGTGTAGCGGGTCTGGTTGATCGACACGCCACTCAGACGGACCTCCACACCGTTGGTCAAGGCGCTGGCCGAGCCGCAGGCATTGATGAAGTCGAGATAGAACTGGCCCTTGAAGCCCGGATCGCAGGTGAACTTGCGCACCTCGACGGTGACCGGAGCCGGTTTCGGCGGCTTGACGTAGTTCAACACCACCACGGTCGTCTGCTGACCGACGTAGACGGTCACCTCGACCTTGGTCCCGGTCCCCTTCTCCGTCAGGATGTAGACACCCGACTGAAGCGTCAGGTGCGCCTCGCCATCCTGTCCGGTGCTGAAGGTGATCGGTGTGCCAGTGCCGTCCTTGCGGCTCAGCGTGAAGGTCGCATCGCCCTTCTTGCAGTTGGCAGTCAGCGCCAGCGGCGTCTGCACCGAGTCGGACGAATCGTAGACAGTCCATGTCTCCGCATTCGACGTCTGCGGGCAGTAGAACTTGATCAACTTGATCGAGCCTGCATCCGGCGGCGGCGGCAGCAGCTTGTTCACGATCGTCAGCGGCGTCGTCAGGCCAGGATTGACCACAACGTTCGTGACGGCCGGCGCCAGCTGATAGCCATACGGCGCCTTTGTCTCGGTGACGGTGTAGACACCCGGCGGCAGATTCTGGAAGACCACCGTGCCAGAACCGTCGGTGCACTGGACCGCGAAGTTGCCCGGTGTGATCTTGAAGCAAGCATTCGTGAGCGGATGCCCCTTCTGATCGACCTTCGTGATCTGAATCAGGCCCGGCCGCAGCACGTTCGTGATCGTGACGGTCTTGGTCTGGTTCTTGGTGATGGTCACATAGGTCGTCGGCGGGGTCTGGTAGTCGGCCGAGGGCTTGCGCGTCTCGACGATGCCGTAATCACCCACGCCCACACCGGTGAACGTGATGGTTCCATCGCTCGCTCCGTCGTCTTCATCACAGACCGGACCGTACTTGGTCACGTTGCCCTGCTTGAGGACGAAGCAGGCGCCCGCCAGGGCCGCGCCCTTCTGATCCTTCTTCTGGATCGTCAGGTTGCCCACATCGGTCGGCGGGGCGGACGGAGTATTGCGCACCGCAACCTGCGTAACCTTGGCCGGGTCGACCGCAATATCGGCGTTCGGGCCAACGTCGTAGCCCGGAGGCGCCTGCGTTTCGACGAGCTCATAGGCGCCCGGCGGAACGTTGTTGATCAGGATGATGCCCACCGCTGGGTCGGCATCGCCCGGCTGGTTGTCGCAGGTGACGAACTCGAGCCCGTTGCCACGATCGAGACCGAAGCAGGACCCACCCAGCGTCTGGGTGCCGTTCTGGTTCTGCTTGGTGATGCGAACGCTACCGGTCTTGAGGGTATTGACCACCGGCAGGTCCGGATTCACGCCTGCATGGACCGTCACCGCGATATCGTTGATCGGCTGCCAGTCCGGCCCGGCCGTGGTCGTCTCGCGCAGGGTGTAGTTGCCCGGCGTGACATTGGTGAATGTTATTTGCCCGTCGTTCGAACCGTCGTCGGCGTCGCAGACCGGTCCGTAGACCGTGCTGTTGCCCTGACGGAGCGAGAAACAGGTGCCCAGAATCGGATCGCCGTAGTTGTCGATCTTGAGGATCGTCAGCTCGCCCGGGGTGTTCGACTTCGGATCCTTGAAGGTGATCGAAGTCTTGAGCCCGCCAAGCACCGTGGCGATCTGATCCGGAGCCGGATCGTAGCCCGCAGGCGCCTGGGTTTCCGAAACGGTGTAGTCCCCTTCGCCAAGCTCGGTGAGAAGGATCACGCCAACGGTCGTGTTCTGGTCGACCCCGTCGTTGTCGCAAACCTCGATGTCGTTACCCTGGCCGGTGACCCGGAAGCAGGCGCCGCCCTGCAGCAGGTTGGTGTCCTGCGCGCGCTTGACGATCTGCAGCGAGCCCTCGGTCGGCGGGTTCACGATGATGATGATGATCACGATGACGATGACGTTCGCCTTGACCGTGACCGTCTTGGAGTTGCTGCTGATGGCGGCGGCTGACGCGACGTCGCCCTGCAACGGCTGGACCTTGAAGTCGATGCCAGCCACCTGCGCCGATTCCTCTCCTGGAATCGATGCCTGCGACACCGTCCAGGTGCCGACCGGCAGGTCCTCGACCACCAGAACGCCTGGCGCCGGATTCGTGTCTTCTTCGCCGCCGTCGCAGAGAACGATCGATTCACCGCCCGTCACATTGCTGGACGGGGTGACCGAGATGCAGGCGCCTTCGACCGGGTTGCCCTCGTCGTCGGTCAGGTCGATCTGGAGACCGCCGGTCTCCGGCTCGGCTGCCGTCTGCACGAAGTCCAGCACCGATGTCTGGTCCGCGGTGATCGAGGTTGCTTGCGCGTCGGCGATCTGGAAACCGGTCGGCGCAACCGTCTGAACCACCTGGTAGTCGCCCACGGCCACACCAGAAACCTGGATGACCCCTGGCGCCGGGTTTTCGTCACCGATGCCGTTGTCACAGATGTTCGTGCCGCCATAGGTAAAGCAGGCGCCGCCCAGCGCGTTGCCAGCGTCGTCCGTCACGTTGATGACGAGCATACCGACCGCCGGAGTGCTGGCCACATTGACGACCTGAACATCCAGCGTTTCGCCGACTGCGATCGTCACGTTCTGACTTGCGGCCTGGCTGAAGCCCGCCGGGGCCTGGGTCTCGGTCAGGGTGTAGTCCCCCGCCGGGATGTTGGCAATCCCGATCTTGCCTTCCGCTGGATCGGTATCCGCTGCTCCGTTGTCGCAGACCGGGCCGACATTAGTCGAGCCCAGCAGCTGGAAGCAAGCGCCGGCGAGCGCCTGGCCGTTCTCATCGACCTTGTCGATCAGAAGCGAACCGGCTGGGAGCGGGGTCGGCGTCGGAACGTCGACCGGCTCATTGCCAACCTCGACCTCCGCCGCCTGTCCCGAGGTGACCTGGACACCCGTGGCGACCGCGCCCTCCGGCGCGACATAGCCCTCCGGAGTGGTCGATTCCAGCACGTCATAGGTGCCGGCGGTCACGCCCTGGAGCACGATGATGCCCTCGGCCGGATCGGAATCGCCCTCACCGTTGTCGCAGACCGGACCGACCGTGTTCCCCTCCGCGTCCTGCAAGGTGAAGCAGGCGCCGCCGAGCGGCTGCTGGGTGCTGTTGTCGGTCTTGGTGATGCGCACCGAGCCGGTGAACGCACTGTTCGCGAAGGTGACCTCCGCCGTCTCCCCGTTTGCAACGGCAACGGTCTGCGGCGAAAGAACCGGATCGTAGCCTTCTGGCGCAGTCACTTCGGTGACGGTCCGCTCTCCCGCGGTGGCATCCACCAGGATCACGCCTTCGGCCGGATCGAGGTCGCCGGTGTTGTTGTCGCAGACCGGCAACCCGTCATCGATCGTGAAGCAGGCCCCGCCGAGACTGGCGCCGCCATCCTGATCGACCTTCAGGATTCGGATCTGGCCCTGTGCCACCGCATTCTGGAACGTCAGCGTCGTCGTCTCATCGGCGGACACAGTCGCGGCCTGGGGATCGCCAGAGGCGGCGTACCCTTCGGGGGCTTGCGTTTCCGTAACGGTGTAGTCGCCCGGCGCGAGATTCTCGATCACGATCGAGCCCGAATTCGAATCGGTATCGCCCTCACCGTTGTCGCAGATCGGTTCGCCGTCGTTCAGGCTGAAGCACGCGCCGCCGAGCGTGGTGGCGCCGTCCGCGGCATCGACCTTGACGATCTGCAGCGTTCCAGCCTGCTTTTCGTTGCCAACGGTGACTGCGGCGGTCTCGTTCGCCGTGACCTCCACATTCGTGTCCTGGCCGGCGGAAAAGCCCTCCGGCGCCTGGGTCTCGGTCACGGTCTGCGGACCGACCGGCACCCCGGAAATCAGGATGACGCCGTCTGCGCTGTCACCGTCGCCTTCACCGTTGTCGCAAACCGACTGACCGGCCACGGTGAAGCACGCGCCGCCCAGCGTCGTGCTCGCATCGGCCGCATCCACCTTGGTGATCTGCACCGACCCTGTCTCACGGCTGTTCTGGAAGGTCGCCGTGGCTTGCTCACCAGCGGTCACGGTGATGCTCACCGGATCGGCAGACGCGACATAGCCGTCCGGCGCCTGGGTTTCGGTCACGTCGTAGTCGCCCGGCTTGAGGCCATCGATCTGGATCGTGCCCGGCGTGGTGTTGGCCGTGTCGCCATCACCGTCGTCGCAGACATTGACATCGCCGACGGTGAAGCACGCACCACCGAGCGCGACACCCTGATCATCGGTCTTGGTGATGACCAACGAGCCAGCGGCTGTCTCATCGATCAGTGAAATGCCGGTGCGCTCACCTTCGGTGATGGTGATGGCCTGATCGGCAACCGCCAGGTATCCCTCGGGCGTCGTCGTCTCGCTCAGGGTGTAGTCCCCGACCGGGATGTTCTCGACTTCGATCACGCCGTCGCGCGCGTCGATATCGCTCGCATCGTTGTCGCAATATGGGCCGAAGCTCTCTGCACCGGTCAGCGTCCAGCACGAGCCGCCAATGCGGTTGCCGTCTTCGTTTCGCTTGACCACCCGGAACGATCCAGTGGGCGGCGGAGCAACGGCGTTGACGAACTGCGCGGCAGTTTCGCCACCTGCGGGAACCGATACAGTCTGCGGATCGGAGGCCAGGAAGCCCTCGGGCGCCTGAGTTTCGGTGACGGTTACGTCACCCGCGCTCACATCGACCACGCGAATCGAGCCCACCGCGGGGTCGGCATCGCCTTCGCCGTTGTCGCAGATCGGGGCGCTGCCATTCAGCGAGTAGCAGGCGCCAGGCAACGGCGAACCGTTCTCATCGGTGGTGGTGATGACAAGATCGCCGGTCGTCGGTTCCGGAGTTGGAGTTTCGGTTGGAACCGGCGTCTCGGTCGGAGGCACGATTTCGGTCGGCGTCTCGGTCGGCTCGGCCGGCGGAGCCACTTCGCCGCCGGTCTGGAGCACAACGTTCTGCACCTGGCCATCCGAGACCAGCACCGTCTGCGGCGCGGCCGGATCGAATCCCGACGGCGGGTTCGGCATCCCGACCTGGTATTGCCCGGCCGGCAGATCCTGGATCAGGATGCTGGCCTGGTTCGGATCGGCATCGTTGGGGTCGCCGTCGCAGACCTCCCCGTTGGCGGGGCCGGAATAGGCGACGCATGCTCCCAGAATCGGGAACCCGTCATCGGTCACCACGACCTGAATCGCCCCGAAACCCTCCGACGGGATGACGCCCGTTTCCTCGGTGGGAGACGGCTCCACGCTTTCCTCGGTGGGAGACGGTTCGACAGCCTCTTCGGTCGGTGTGTCGGTTGGGGCCTCGGCTTGCGAGGTGACCTGGAACTGGACGTTGGTGATCTGATCGGCAGTGACCGTCGCCTGCTGGCTGGTCGGCCCAACCGCGGTGTAGCCGTCCGGCACGATCAGGTTGACGGTGTAGGCGCCCACCGGAACATCCGGCTGGGTCATGATCGCGTCATCGTCGTCACCATCGCAGTCCTGGTCGATGCCAACGATCTCGAAGCACGCACCTGGAATGGCGACGCCGTTTTCGTCGATGACGGAGGCTGCGATCGTGCCAGTGCCCTCGCCCGGTTCCTCGCTGGGCGTGAGGCGAACGGCAAACTGCTGGTCGCCGGTGACGTCGACGCCCAGCGCTCCGACATTCTGGAACCCGGCCGGAGCCTGGGTCATGGTTGCAACGTGATTGCCCGCGGCAACGCCGGTGAAGGTCACCGCGCCGTCGCCGTCGTCATCGCACTGTTCGGGTCCGTTGTCGAGCGAATAGCAGGCGCCCGGAACGATGTTGTTGTCCGGATCGAGCGCCACCAGACCGATGGTGAATCCTTCGGACGGCGCCACTTGCTCGGTCGGCTCTTCGGTCGGCTCGACCGGGACCTCGCTGGTCTCGGTGGCTTCCGGTTCGACCACCGTCGGTTGATTGGCGAAGACCAATTGCTGATCGCTCTGGACATCGACCTGTTGCGGCGAAGCGAGCTCGAAGCCTTCCGGCGCCTGGGTCTGGAAGATGTTGTATGCGCCGGCGTTCACACCCGTGAAGGTGGTCACGCCATCGAAGTCGTCGTCGCACTGCTGGCCGACACCATCGATCTGATAGCACGCGCCGGCCAGAACGCTGCCGTTCTGATCGACCGTGGTGATGCTGACCGAGAAGGTCGTCGGAGCCGCCGTCTGCACCTGGAACTGCACCGAGGCCGTCTGTCCCGGCTGCACGGTGATCTGCTGCTGAGGCTGGCCCACCGCCTGATAGCCGTCCGGCACGATCAGCTCGATCGTGTAGTTGCCGGCCGGCACGTCCGTCTGGGTCATGACATTGTCGGGGTCGTCACCATCGCATTGCTGGCCGAACTGCGACAGGTTGTAGCAGACACCCGGCAGCTCGTTGCCGTTCTCGTCGATGGTGGTAACCGCGATGGTCCCGGTTTGGGGCGCCTGTTGCTGGAACGGAACGTTGAATTGCTGGTCGCCCTGGACGTTGATCTGGGTCGGCTGAATGTTCTGATAACCCTGCGGCGCCTGCGTGGAGCTGATGTTGTAGGAACCGAGCGGCACGTTGCTGAAAGTCACGACTCCATCGAAGTCGTCATCGCACTGCTGGCCGACACCATCGATTGAGAAGCATGCGCCGGGCAGAATGCTGCCGTTCTGATCAACGGAAATGAACTGGATGGTGGCCGTGGTTGGCCCGACCGGTTGATCTGGTTGATCCGGTTGATCCGGCTGATCGCCGATTGGTTCGTCGCCTGGCTCGTCCAGATCAGCGCCTCCGCCGCCCCCGGCGCCTTCGACAAAGGCCTGCGCCTGATTGAAGCCCGGCGAAAGGCCAATCTGCTGCGGGTCCGCCGCGTCCTGCCCGTCAGGGGTGAAGGTCTCGACCAGGTTTCCTCCACCTGGGATCCCGTTCGGGAAATACAGGGTGGTGCTGCCATCGAGACTGCCGTCCGAGGAGTCGCACGCCTGGCTGGCAACCCCTCCGCCACCAGACACGGCGAAACAGGCGCCCGCCTGCGGGTTGCCTTCGTCGTCCGTCTTGAAGACCTGGAGCTGGCCGGTATCGACGCCGCCCGCCTGCAAGATGTTGCCGTTCGCGTCAGAGACTACCCGCACACGGCCTTCGTTACCGGCCACCGGCTGCGCGGTGCTGCCGGTAGGCACGCCATTGAGGGCGGTTTCCACATTGACCGGAGAGAAGGGACTGGCGTCGAAGTTGCTGACGAAGTTGCCGCCGCCGTCACCAACCATGTTGAAGACGCCATAGTCGGTATTGAGTGTTACGAGGAGTGGTCCAGAGGAAATCTGGCCCGTGTTTGCATCGAATTCGAAGACAGCGCCAGCAGCGTCATCGGTCACGTTGACCTGCGAGTTGCCGGCGTTCACATCACCATCGTTGGTCGAGACGATGACGCTGAAGCCATAGGACCCTGGAGGCAGCGGCGCGGTGCCCTGCCAGACGCCATTGCCCTGATTGCCCAGCGATACCGGCCCCACCACGTTGGCGACGTCGCCCCCAATCGTGACAGCGAAGACGCCCTGCAACGGCGGCGGACCGCCTTGCAGTGCCTCTCCCTCGACCGCGAGATCGGGATCGCCCACCGGGGCGGCGGCGACCTGCTGCACCATGGAGAATGGAACCAACATGCCGAGCACGAGCATCAGCACGGTCAGGAACGAGAACGCGCGTCCTCTCCCGGCTCCGGGAGGTTTCGGGTTCGGTCCGGGCCGGCTGCTCGCGGCGGACAATGTTGTCGATCGTGAACTGCGGGCGCGCATACGTTTCCTCCGCTCCACACCAGTACTCATTACGTGCTTCCCCAAATGGTCGGCAACAGGCTGGAAAACTTCCCGGTCGAGAATGGGTTTCGCCGCGTCCCTATCGGAACGCCCCGAGGGGATCCAGTTACCCGGATCGGATCCGCGAAAGATCCCTCACGCGTCCAATGCCGCGCACCGGACGCCAAGGTCCATCTCATCATACCCGAGGCATCTCGCACCGCAAGCCTGCCTCTTGCTCGACTGTTGCTGAAACGCAAGAATCATGAGGAACGTTTCGCGGCTCAGTGGCGAAGCGCGTCGAGATATTCGGCCATGCCATCGACCGAGCGCGGAAGGCCGGCGCGCGACACCATGAGATCGGTCACACCGAGCGCTGAATAGCCCCGGATACGCTCGCGAATCTCATCGATCGGCCCCACCATGCTTCCGGCGGCGACCAACGCGTCCGGGATTTCGGCAACGGCTGCGTCCACGTCCCCATGCTCGGCAAAGTCGGCAAACGCGCGCCCCGCGGCAAGCAACTCGTCGATGCGCATATGGGCCCGCACCCGATGCATGATGCCTTCGACATCGAGCGCAGGGTTCTCCAGCACCGCCGCCATCCCTGGCAAGGCAAGCACGTTGGCGACGAACCGTTTCCGACTCGTGAAAAAACGGTCCGGAGCATCGGTCACGACAATGCCCGGATCGGCGATGAATCGCAGCTGCGCTGGATCACGGTCCGCTGCAAAAGCCGCCGTCCGGACGGTGGCGATCGCGCGCTGGAGATAGGTCGGAGTCGACATGAGACTGAACAGAACCCCGTCCGCGTGTCGCCCGGCCACTTCGAGCGCTTTCGGACCGACAGCGGCGAGGTAAATGGGTGGCATCTGCGTCGGCCCGACCACACGCTTCCACTCACGAACCCGGAACTCGCCGTCGATTGACGCTGATCCTGCAGACCACCATTGGCGCAGGAGGCGCATGGTTTCCTCCAGCCGCGCGACGGGATGGCCACGCTCCATCCCGAGCGCGTGCTCGTACCACTCGGGTTGCCCGCGGCCCAGCCCAAGAAACGCCCGGCCCGGGGCCAGGCGATCGAGTGTCGCGACCGAGGCTGCGATCAGATTGGGATGCCGCAGATACGGATTGGTGACGCCCGTACCAAGCGCGATCCGTTCGGTTCGCTGCGAGATGGCGCCAAGCAACGCGAAGGCGTCCCAGCCGTCAGGATCCTCGGTTACCCAGATGGCGTCGAACCCCGCCGCATCGGCTTCTTGCGCGAGCTGCAGGGTGGCGTTCGCCGCGCCGCCGCGCGCCCAGTCGCGATGTTCGAACGACAGGGCAAAGCGCATGCGGGCGAGCTATCCGCGCTCCGGCCGGTAGTAGAAGACGATACCGCCCGGGCGGTCATCGCCCGTACGCCCGGCCACACCTTGCTCTCCGTTGTGCATGGTGTACGCCGAACCGCGTTCGATCGCGTCGGCGACTTCTTCTGGCAGCACCGTGGCGTAGATACCGTGCTTGGTGCATTCCCAAACGGTGGAATACCCCTCGACTGGCTTCATGCGGTGTTTGTCTCGGGGGTGGGTGCGCCCCACTTCACACAGAGGATTCGGTATGGCGGTTTGCTGATCCATGGACGGCGTTGGTGCTCCTGCGCGCGGCTATTCTCGACCCGAAAGTATGCCAGACCGCGCCCTGAGTCCTGTGATTTCGGTCATGAGACGACTCGAAGCTGCGTCGGGCTCCCTGCTTACGGACTTGAGCAGTCAGCTAGAGCTTGGCCTGCCGGACACGGTCCCACGCGATGATCCAGTCGAGATACGTCGCAATGTCGCCATCGGCTGAAACGGGCGGGTAGCCACGAACAGGCGCCGTGGCGAGCCAGCCATCGATATCGTCATACGGATAGAGGGCAGCGATGTCGGGTTGGATCATCGGCGGCGCGCCTTGCGCCACGGTGGCCCAACGGGTGCTATCGACCAGGTCGCGCTGGGCGACTGGCGAGATCATGTAGTCGATGAATTGCTGAGCCAACTCCGGATCGTGGGAGTTCGTCACCATGGAGATACAGTCGCAGAAGCTGGCGCCGCCCGGGGTCGGAAGCGCAGTGGCGAGGGCTTGCTGCTTCTGTGTGGTCAACAGGGATGCCGACTGCCAGCCAATCGTCGAAAACCGGCCGGTCCCATTGGCAACCTTCATCATGGTGTCGTACGTGCTTCCCCCGAACGATATCGCTCGGTCCTGTTTGAGAAGGATTAGGACATCGGCGGTTTCTGCCAGGAAATCCTTACTGACGCGGGTGGGATCGCCCGCGCCGCGCGCCCAATTCCAGATCCAGAAATGTCCAAGTCCATCGTCTGGCATGACCAACTGGTCCGTGTACGCCGCGTCGAGTAGCGCCTGCCAATCATCCGGCGCGCTGGCCTGACCGGCGGCATAGGCGAGGGTGAAGGTGCCCCAAAGCAGTGGAATGCCGAACAGATCATCACCGGATCGGGTCTCCGGGAGATCCTGAAACTGAGAGAACAGCCCGGACGCATTCGGTATCAGCCCGGGATCGAGCGGAGCCAGCAGTCCCGCTTCTCCCAAGGGCGCGACCAGGCCGATCACCGGCGCGACGATGTCATACAGCCCCACCCCGCCCGCGCGCAGGAAGAGCATGGTGTCGTCCGGTGTGGCGATGCCGGTGACCTCGATGCGCACGTTGTTCGCTTCGCGAAACGGCGCGGTGATCTCGTCGGAGAAGTAGCTCGGCCAACCGAGGATGCGCAGCACCCGTTGCTCGTCCTGAGCGCGCGCATGCAGCGATGGACGCGTGAGACCAGCGCCCGCTGTCAGCACTCCCGCGGTGAACTGTCGCCTCGAAAGCCGGGATCCCATCGTAATCCGTTACACCTTGGACTCGGGGAGTACGATGCCGAGCGTCGTCCCGCCATCGAGCACCAGCACCTGGCCGGTGATGAACGACGCACGGTCGGAGGCAAGAAAACCAACGGCCTCGGCGACCTCTTCCGGCGTCGCGAACCGGCCCATGGGAACCCGTTCGAGATAGGTGCTCGATCCGGACCCTTCGGTGGTGACGAAGGCAGCGCGGGTGCGCACCATGCTCGGCGCGACACCATTGACTCGTATACCCATCGGCGCCAGTTCGAGCGCCGCCGAGCGGATCAGCGCGTCGATGCCGCCTTTCGACGCGTTGTAATGGGCCAGTGTCGATTCCACATAGAAGGCGTTGGTCGAGGAGGTGACCACGATCGACCCCGCGCCAGCGGGAACCATCACCCGCGCGGCCTCTTGCACACTGTAGAACGCGCCATTCAGGTTGGTTTCGATGATGCGGGTCCAGGTCTCGTCGTCGATATCGAGAAAGCTCTGGCCAACGGCGATTCCCGCATTGGCGACCATCACATCGAGCGCGCCGAACGAATCGAGCGCGGCCGCAATCGCGGCGCGCACGTCGGATCGCACACGAACGCTTCCCGGTGACACGCGAAGCGCGGCGGGATCGCCCAGCTCAGCCACCATGTTGGCGAGCGACTCTTGTTCGATGTCGAGCGCGACCACATTGGCGCCTTCCGCCAGCAGGTGCTCGACCACCGCGCGGCCGATTCCATTCGCCGCGCCGGTCACCACCGCGGTCCGTCCCGTCAATCCTGCATGCACGTGTGCTCGTTCCCTCCAGCCGCGATCCATCGATTGGCAGGAATCCTAGCGCAGGGAGCCGTTTCGCCGGACAATAGCCGCATGAAACGAATGCTGCCCGACGACCTGGACTCCCGCCGATTCGACCTCGCCATCATCGGCGGCGGCATCAATGGCGCGGCCATCGCGCGTGACGCCGCGCTGCGTGGCTTGTCGGTCATCCTGCTGGAGAAAGACGACTTCGCGTCTGGCACCACCAGTTGGTCGACGCGGCTCATTCATGGCGGCCTGCGCTACCTGGAACACTTCGAGTTCGAGTTGGTGCACGAGTCGCTGGTCGAACGGGGGCGCTTGCTGGAAAACGCGCCCCATTTGGTTGCTCCCCTCCCGCTGGTGCTCCCGGTGTTTCGTGGCGGCAAGCACGCGCCGTCCAAGTTGCGGGTCGGGATGTACGTCTATGACTTCTTTTCCCGCGGCGATGCAATGCCCAAGCACAAGTGGTTCTCTCGCAAGGAAACCGGAGCACGTTGGCCAGAACTGACTATGGAAGGGCTCCTGGGGTCGTTTCGCTACTTCGATGCCCAGGCGACGTTTCCAGAACGGATGGTGATCGAGCAGATCGCTTCGGCGGTGTCGTTCGGCGCAGTGGCGTTGAACTACGCGCGGGTCACCGCGATCGACGCCGATGGCGCGGTCGTCACCGGTGTGACCTTTCTCGATGAGCTCGGAGGAACGACGCACCGGGTTCGCGCGCGGACGGTGGTCAATGTTGCTGGTCCGTGGGTCGATTCCGTGCTCTCCTCACTCCATCCGGAGCCGAAACGCGAGATCGGCGGCACGAAGGGATCGCACATCTTTCTTGACGCCACGAGCGCGGAACCGCATGACGCGATCTATGCCGAAGCCGAATCGGACGGGCGCCCCTTTTTCATCATTCCCTGGAACGGGATGACGATGATCGGCACGACCGATCTTCCCTATTCCGGCGACCTGGACGATGTCGCGGCGACCGAGGACGAGATCTCGTACCTGTTGCAGGAAACCAGGCGCCTGCTTCCTGCTTTCGACACCGCGCGCGAGCGCGTCCGCTTCACCTATTCCGGTGTCCGCCCGTTGCCCTATGTCGATGCCTCGTCCCCCGGCGGTATCACCCGGCGGCATTTCCTGATCGATCACTCGCCATCGCGGCAAGAGCTCTACTCCGTGATTGGCGGCAAGCTGACCACGCATCGCAGTTTGGCCGAAGAGGTCGTCGACAAGATCGCTCACGAGCTCGGCAACCGGCAGCCCTGCCGCACGCGCAACCTTCCATTCCCGAATTCACCAGGTGACGGGATCGAACCGCTGCGGGAAGAACTGATGAGTGCGTTCGGCCTGAGCGGTCCGGCCGCCACGCGGTTGAGCTCGGTCTATGGCGCCAGGTCTTCGGAGATCGCGGAACTGGCCGCGTCCGATCCGGCGCTCGCCGCGCCGTTGGCGGAAGGATCGCTGGCAATTGGAGCCGAGATCGTCTGGGCGTTCGAGAACGAGATGGCGGTCGGCTTGAGCGACGCCGTCGTCCGCCGCGCGGTCGCCGCCTGGGACGCAGATCTCGGCCGCTCCGTTGCCGAAGGCGCCGCTCGCATCGGGCAATCCCAATTCGGCTGGACGAAAGACCGCGCCGCGGATGAACTGGCTGAGTTCGACAGCTACCTCACGCGCTTCACGGTGTAGGCGCCTGGACGTTCAATCCTCGGCTCGGGTAAGCAGATTCCGTGCTTGTCGACGCTCCAGTCAAGCCAGGAACGTCGGAGACTACTGAATCTTCCCGCGGCCCAGAATCGGCCAGATCGTCTCGACGACCCCATTGCGCACACCGTAGAAGTTCTCGTGCAAATGGTTGAGCTGGTCGGAATAGCCGACGTTGAAGAAGACCCGCTCGGCCACGCGCGGTTCGGCAGACGGTTTCGCCAATTGCAATATGCCATGCTCGGCGGAAAAGGCGATCGGGCCGTTCAGGGAAAGGCCACGCGGCTCAGGCTGGCGATTGCCGGGATCGATCGTCTTCCGGCCGGCGTCGGTAATGACGCGATCCTTCGTCGGGCGGCTGGTCACTTGCGCCATGAGCGCGACGGCGGGCTGCACATTCGCGCCCTGCTGCAGGTACTCGATGTCGCCGAAAATGCCGCCGCCTGCCTGGATTTCGGTCACGCCAGCAATACCCGAGGTGGTCAGATAGGTCGCCGTTCCGCCTGCGGAAACGATGTCGACGGGGATTCCGTCAGCGCGAATCTGTTCCGCCGTCTCGACCAATGACCCAACCGCGCGGTTGATTTCGGCGAGCCGTTCGTCCGGATCCTGGATTGCCCAGCAATGCCCTTCCCACGTCATCACGCCGGCGAAACGCAAGCTCTCGCACGCGGCCATCTGCTCGGCCAGCTTGCGCGCTTCGCCACCTGGCTGCACACCGGCCCGCTGCATGCCGGTATCCACTTCGATCACCGCGCGGGGACGGGTTCCCAACCGTTGCGCAGCTTCGTCGAGCTCGCGCACGTTCTCGATGGCATCGACTGACACGCAGATATCGGCCTGCGTAGCCAGGGCGGCCACCCGGCGCGCCTTGATCGGCCCCACGATCTGGTTGGGCACGAGAATGTCGCGGATGCCGTTTGCCGCCATGACCTCGGCCTCGCCGAGCTTGGTGCAGGCAACGCCGATGGCTCCCGCCTCCACCTGCAGATGCGCGATCGCCGGGCATTTGTGCGACTTCGAATGCGGCCGCCACCCGGCCCCGCGCGACTTCACATCGGCTGCCATGGTGGCGATATTGGATTCGAGCGCATCGAGATCGATCAACACCGCCGGGGTGTCGAGCTCTTCGATCGGCAGGCCAATCAGGGTCGTCAGCATGGTTCTCGCGCGCTCCTTGAAACAATCTCTCTCATCAGTTGCGTCAGGATACCCGAGCCTTTCCGTTGTGAGGTCCAACCATGCCCCTGCTATCATTCGGCCCGTGCACGCACAAACTGAACAAGCCTTTCTTGTGGGAGGGAACAACCTGTGACCGAGAAGTCGCTTCTTCGATCCGCTCTGGATCGCCGAACCTTGCTCAAGGGAGCCGGGACTGCGGGAATCGCCGCGGCGGCATTGCCGACCCTGGAGACCGGCGCGGCGCCAGCTCCGGGATCGGCCAGATCTCTTGCCCGGAAGCAAGGCGACCCCACGACTCTGGTGGTCGCGGCCGCCGGATCGCCGTCCGACATCGATCCGCATTCATCCTATGACTATCAGTCCGTCATGGCCATCCTGGGAGCCTATGAAGGACTGATCGGTCTCAAGGGCGATAGCACGACCGAGCTCGAAGGCATCATTGCCGAGTCCTGGGAATCGAACGAGGACATGAGCGTCTGGACGTTCAAGATTCGCCCAGGCGTCACCTTTCAGAACGGTGACCCCGTCGACGCCGAGGCGGTGCGCCTCAACTACGAACGGTTCTTGACACTCGGGTTGGGACCGGTCGGCGTACTGACCCGGTTTGTCTCCGATCCGGCGAAGATCACGGCGCCCGACGCATCGACGGTTGTGTTCGATCTCGGTGTGCCGCAGCCGATCTTTCCGCTGGCCATCGCCTCGACCTATGGCCCGCTCATCGTCAACGCGAAACTGCTCAAAGAGCATGAGGAGGATGGGGACTGGGGTCATGTCTGGGCGCAGACGAATGCCGAGGGCACCGGCAGCGGACCCTACCGCATCACCAACTTCGAACCCGGCCAGATCCTGGAAATGGAACGGTTCGAAGATTACTGGCGCGGATGGGATGGCAATCACTTCGAGAAAGTCATCGTGCGCGTGGTCAGCGAAACGGAAACCCGCCGCCAGCTCCTGGAGCAGGGCGACGCGGACATCGTCGACGCGCTGAGCGTCGAAGCGTACGATGCCCTGCTGGAGAATCCGGACATCACCATCCTCTCCCAGTTCGTCACCCGCAATCAGTACTTCGCCATGGCCGTCGCGGGACCGCTGGAGACGCCGGAAGCGCGTCAGGCTATGAACTTCGCCTGGCCGTGGGTGGAGGTGCTGGAGGGCGTCTACGGTGGCCGCAGCCGCCAGCCGCGAGGCCCGGTACCGCCGGAAATCCGCGGACATGACCCGGAGACATTCCAGTACACCACCGATCTCGAGCAAGCGAAGGCGCTGCTGGCAACAGCAGGTGTAGAGGAAGGCGCCAAGCTCTCGCTCGTGATGCAAACCGGGCTCGACCAGCCGAAAGCAGCTGCCGAACTCTTCCAGCAGAATCTGGCGGAACTGGGCATCGAGTTGTCGATCGAGGTGATCGATCTCTCATCCTACACGTCACTGGTGTATGGCGAAGCCGGACCGGAGGAGCGGCCCAACTTCATGTGGTGGGGCTGGTGGCCCGACTATAACGACGCATGGAACCACCTCTATCCGCAGGTGTCCTGCGATGCGCAGGGATCGGCGGGTTCGAACATGGGCTTCTATTGCAACGATCGGGTCCAGGAACTCCTCGACACCGCTCGGAATGCGCCTGACGATGCCACCTACATGTCCGCCATGTCCGAGATGCAGGAGATACTGTCGAAAGACGATCCGCCATCGGTCTATTACGTCGAGTCGCCCTGGGTGGTCTACTTCCGCAACGATGTCGAAGGGATCTTCATCAATCCCGTCAACATCGGCACCTACAACTACTGGGCCATGAGCCGCACCGCCGCCGAATAGCAAGCAGCAGGCAGCACGCAGCAGGCAGAAAGCAACGAGTCCAGAAGCCCGAGCGTGGGCGGCTGGACTCGTTGATTGCAACGTCTGTCCGTTAATCCAGACTCTGCGTGCCGCCTGCCGCGTGCTGCCAGCTAAGTCCGGTTGATGAACTGCCAGCTGTCGCCGCGGTCGCTGCGCTCCAGGAGACTCAGACTGGCATTGTCCAGCTGCAGCCTGCGGTAGTTGGCCAGCGGCATTTCCAGGCTGTGCGCGATCAGCAAGCGTCCCGTCGTGTGGTGCGCAACCGCCAGCACCGTCCGGCCCGGTTGCATGACGTCGTAGAGAAATGCCGTCACCCGCGCCACCAGCTCGCTGGCCAGCTCGCCGGTGTTTCCGGGCCGTGTGGCGTCCGGATCGGCAGCCCAGTCGAGCCAGCGATTGCCGGGTTCGGCCAGAATCTCGGCATGGGTCTTGCCTTCCCAATCGCCGTAGTTCATTTCGTTCAGCCGCGGGTCCTGCACGATCGGGATGTCTCGCCCATCGAGGGCCAGCCTGGCGGTGTCCAGAGCGCGGCGCAATCCCGAGCAGAAAACGGCATCGAATTCGATATCGCGAATCAGATCGCCGCCGCTCCGCGCCTGTTGGACACCGAGTTCGGTCAGCGGCACGTCAGACGCGCCCGCATAGCGGTTGCCATCCGCGTTCCAGGTCGTCTGTCCGTGCCGAAGAAAATAGAGTCGTGCCGGTTCGGGCATTTACTCGACGACACCGAGCTGCTGGCGGAACCCGTAGTTGTCCCAGCCGTCGAACCCTTCCGCCACCATGCCGTTCTCGATGCGGTCCAGGCTCATTCCATCGACGCGGATCTTCCGGCCGTCACCCTGCTTGCCGAACAGCTCACCTTCGAAGGTGCCCGTCAGTGTCCAGCGGGTGAGCACCTTGTCCCCTTCCGAGATCAGATCGACGATCTCGAAGTGCAAATCGGGGAAAGCCGCGATCCATGACTTCCAATGGACGCGAAAATCCTCCCGTCCCACACCGAAGTCCTTGTCGTTCCCGGCGGCATTCTCCGCAACATAGCGGTCGATAGCCGATTCGTCCTTCTGATTCCAGATCTCCTCGAAGAACGTAATCGCGAGTTGCTTGTTCGTTTCGATCGACACGGATGCTCCTTGTTCGCACTCGTTACTGATTCCACCGCGAGATGGTACCAGCCGTGGTGGGAGATTCGATCGGGCTCGTGGACAATACGCGCCGAATGAGATGCGAAGCGAGGAGAACTGAATGGAGTTGCGAGTCGACGGCAAGGTGGCGATCATCACCGGAGCCGACAGTGGAATTGGGCGCGGGATCGCGCTACGCCTGGCGGAATCGGGAGCAGACGTGATGATCTGCTACTACTCCGACCGCGACGGGGCAGAGCAAACCGCCGCCGATTGCCGCGCCTTTGGCCGCCGTACCGGGATTGCGCAAGGCGATATCGGCAATCCCGCGGTCGTCCGCGGCATCTTCGAGCAACTCGATCTCGATTTTGGCCGGGTCGATATCGTGGTCAACAATGCCGGCATCGGCATGACCGAAAACATCGTCGATCAGCCGTTCGAAGACTTCGAGCGCGTGATGCGCACGAATCTTTACGGTCCCTGGCTCTTCATCCAACAAGCTGGACGGCGCATGATCTCCCGCAACGAGGGCGGCCGCATCATCAACATCACATCGGTGCACGAGGAAGCCTGCACCGCAGGAGCGGCGGGCTACAACTGCTCCAAGGGCGCCTTACGCAACCTGACGCGCACGGCCGCGGCCGAGCTCGGTCCCCACGGCATCACAGTCAACACGATCGCTCCCGGGATGATTCTGACGCCGATGAACTTCCGCGCCATCAGCGAGCCCGAGTATCTGGAACAGGCGGAAGCCCAGATCGTGATGCGCCGCGCCGGGCTCCCGGAGGACGTCGCCAACATGGCGCTCTTCCTTGCATCCGACCAGGCGTCGTATTGCACAGGTCAAACCCACTTCGTGGACGGCGGCTGGATGTTGACCTGGCCTCCGGTGTGATGTTTGATCCGGGGTCCGGAGAAGAGTTCGAGCAGGTGCGTGCGGCCCGACGTCTCCACATGGTTGCAGACCTTCATGGCTGGCAAAGCTGGCACGCATCTTGCGCACTCTCGGGGCCAGAATCGCTCTTTCAATGCAGGAGGGGCGCCCAAATAGGCGCCCCTCCTGGATCTGGAAATCTGCTCAGGTCAGGAGTATCCCGACTCAGGCTTCGACAGTCGCCTCTTCCACTGTCTGCTCCTCGATCGGGATCTCTTCCGTAGGAATCTCCTCGGTCGGCGCCTCGATCGTTGGTTCTTCGGTCGGCGGGATCTCGATCGTCGGTTCCTCCGTCGGCACGATCTCGATTGTGGGAACTTCGGTCGGCGGAACCGGGTCGAAGCGGTACGGCGCCGCTCCAACCCATGGAGCGCCGATGACCGGAGTCCAATCAGCCGGCAGGAGCACATAGCCCGCAGCCGCTGGATCTGCCAGGATGCCGTCGTATGTCGCCGCCAGTGTGAAGAACGACTGGATATAATCGGCTGTGCAGAGACCGCCATCATCGCAGCCCTCGCCGAACCAGACGGCCAACCCGCCATCCACCGAACCCGCGCTGGCAATCATTCCGGAAAGAATCGCGCTTCCGGTCGAGATATTCGTCGCCGGGTCGTACCAGAGTCCTTCGCCGATACCCCAGGCCGCAAACTCTTCCGGCTTGACCTGTGTCAGACCGATTTCTCCCAGCGGCGACACGAGAGCCGGTTCGCCGCCCGACATGAGCGCGACCAGCGCGGCAACCTGCGCCGGGCTCAGACCGCTGTTCGCGGCCGCCGACTGGATTTCTGGCAGCCAGCGGAGCACGGCATCGTCGTAGCGCGGATTCTCGATGATGGTCTCGGTCGTTGCGGTTTCGCTCGGAACCGTTGTCGCCGACGGAATCTCAGCCGGACCCTCAGTCGGAATCGAGGTTGCTGTGTTCTCCACCGCCGGAGTTACCCCCGTGGTGATGAAGCTGTCGGCAATCCAACCGCTCATGCCGCCCAGGGTTTCGACCGGAAGCCAGAAGTAGCCATTCGCCGGTTGTCCGTAGCCGGTCACGGTGAGCTGGGTGTTTGCGGTGAGGACCATCACAACCGTCGCCGAGGTGCCCGGAGCGGTTCGCAGGTTCACCCGCACCCGGGTATGCGCCACATCTCCCGGTAGGAAGCCGCCAGGACCCGGTGTGAAGGTCGCTCCGCCGGCAACGGTGCTCGAAGGCGTCGAGGTCGCGGTGCGCGTTGCTGTCGCGACCTGGGTGGCGACCCCGATCTTGGTGACGAATTCGGTCACCACCCAGCCATTGGTCGCCCCCATCTGCACCGGGATCCAGACGTATCCATCGGCCGAGACTCCCGACCCCGTGACCAGCAACTGATCGCCAGCCTGGAGCACCGTCAGCACGTTGCCCGAAAGGCCCGGGTTGTCGCGCAGGTTGACCGCCTCGGTCACCTGGACGATATCGCGGTTTCCAATACCGCCAATTGGCGTGACTGTCACGGTGCGGGTGCGCGTGACCGAAGGCGTTCGCGTGGGCGAGTTGACAACAGTCGCCGAAGAGGTGCGGGTCGCCGTTGCGACACCAACCTTGACGACATACTCCGACGCGACCCAGCCAGATTGCCCCTGGAACGTCACCGGAATCCAGATGCGGCCACCGGATGAAACGCCAGATCCGGTAACCAGCAACTGGCTGCCGGACGAGAGCACGGTAACCGGGCTAAAGCCAGTTCCCGGTCCAGAACGGAGATTGAGCGAAGCCTGCACTTCCACGATGTCGCCCATGCCGAACCCGCCCGGCGGTGTTGGCGAAGTGGTCGCGGTGCGACTCGCCGTTGCGGTGTGAGTGGCATTCGAGGTTGCGCTTGCCGTGCTGGAAGCCGTAGCGGTCGCGGTGGATGATGGCGTATTGGTGATCGAAGCCGTGCTGGAAGCGGTCGGCGACTGGCTCGGCGTGACCGAAACCGACGGCGTGCGCGTGGCCGTGCCGGTTGCAGTCGGTGTTGCAGTTCCGGTCTTGGTCAGATAGGCAGCCGCCAGCCAGCCGTCCTGGCCGCTATAGCGAACAGGTGCAAAGAGGCCTCCCGTGCCCATCTGTGCGGGACCGGTGACCAGCAGGGCTGTCCCTGACCGGAGCACGGTGATCACGGTGAAGTTGGTGCCTGGCCCGGAGCGGAAGTTCACGGATGCCGTGGTCTGCGCGAGATCGCCCGCGCTCCATCCGCCGAGCGGGGTCGCTGTTTGCGATCCCTGAGTCGCTGTCAAGCTCGGGGAGAGCGTGATCGACGGGGTGAGCGTGATCGACGGGGTGAGCGTGATCGAGGGTGTGCGTGTCGCGGTCGACGTTGACGACGGCCCAATCGGCGTTGGCGTGCGGGTCGGGGTAGCGGTGGCAATCAGGCTCACATTCTGCGCAGCCAGATACCCGATAGTGCCGTTGTTCGCGCCGCCGGAGGTTTGGCGGACGCGAATGAACGTGTAGTTGTCGCAAACCTGACCGAGCGAAAGCACGGAGAACCGCGTTCCCGCCGGGGCGGTGTAAATCACGCCATAGCTCGTGCACGGTCCAGTGCGCACATTGGTGGCCGTGGTGTTCTGCACGATGCTGCCGATTCCGATCACGGTGTTCGGAGGCGTCGCCGTGCGTGTGGGCGTTCGGGACGGCGTCGCCGTGCGGGTGGCGGTGCGCGTTGGTGTGGTCGTCGGCGTGGTGGTGATCGTCGGGGTATTGGTGGCGGTCGGCGTTTCCGCGTCAGCAGCAATCACCTGAATCGGGCTCGTGGAGGTGGCGCCGCTCGTCTGACCCGTGGCCGTGATCGAGTAGGTGCCCGGCGCGATTCCGCCAGGGATCGTGACGTTGCCGGTCGATCCGCCATTGGCTGCGACCTGGACCGTCGCCAGGGTGGTGTCCGCGGCAGCGACTGGGCTCCCTTCGGTTGGGCTAACCCCGCCAGCGAGCACAAGCGTGACATTTTCCGAAGCGCCAAATCCGCTCAGCGTGTTCGACAAGGACCCGCCGGCCGCGACCCAATTGTTCCCCAGCACCAGTGTGGGAGACACCGAGAATTGCTTGGTCGAGCTATTGCCCGTCTTGACGCCAACCGCGGAAATCGTGTTGTTGCCGTATTTCGCCCCAGGCATAACAAACGAGCCCGCAGCATCGCCCTGCGGCTGCACGGCCACCTGGGTCACTTCGACATTGTTGACACGGATCGAAACCGCTTCCGAGCTTCCGAATCCGGTCAGGTTGAACGGAACCACTGTTCCCACCGCTCCCGAACTACCGCCCAGGATCAGATTCGGCTGGATATTGATGACGGTGGAATGCACGGCTCCGCTACCCCGCGGGTTGGCGAAGATGTGATGTTGCCCCTGGGGAGCATTTGGCACCGTCAGCTGGAGCAACGCCTTCGTGTCTTCGCTCACCGTGGCGGTGCCGATGATCGGACCGGTGTTCGCATCCATGCGGAAATCGACCACATCGCCGGGGTTCAGACGGTTGCAACTAATCGAAACAGTTGTCCCGACCTGGGCTGCGCTGGGTGTTGCGAAACAGTCGGTCTGCTCGTCGCCACCAACGATCTGCCCATTGGAAACGGTGAAGTAATGGATACCGACATTGTTGCTGCGGTCGGATTCCAGCAACTTGTTCATGGGATCGGTTGTCGACTGGATGGCATATTCGCCATCCGGCAGCATCCCGGAGCCGAGATCGATCCATTGCTCCGGCAGCTGCCAGTCGTAGATGTCGGCCCATCCGTGCGAAAGCCCCTGCACGGTGTCATCGCAGTATTGGTAGCCACCATTGACCGGAGCGCTATCGGCTACGCGCAACAGGTCGATAATGCAAAAGCTGGTCTTGGTGCCGCGGAACTCGGTCTGCTGATACCGTCCCGTCGTGGGACTCTTCTTCAGCAGGTCATAGCGCCCGAAGTCACCCAGGTGAAAATGGTTGTGCGTCGGGTGGTAGACGATATCGGTGGCAATGCGCTGGCTACGGACGATCGACCCTCCGGAGAGCTTGTTGTAGAGATTCTGGTAGATCGGGCTGCCGTAGCCGATCTCGGCCGTGATCTCGAATGGTCCGCCCAGATTGCCAACGGTGTTGTCGAATCGCAGCAAGTAGTGAAGCTGGCCGTCATCCAACCGCTCACGAGTGAGATGGATGTTTCCCGGTTCGAGTGTGAAGAGATCGGGAAGAATCCCGGTCTGCGCCACGGCGGCCGGTGGCTGATATGGGATCAGCGCGGCAAGCAGCGAAAAGACGATGGCAACCGCCGTTGCCAAACCAAAACGGTGAAAGCGAGCGCCCATCGTTCCCTATCCCGGTTGCAGTTGCAAGTCACGCCACAGCACCGGTACAGGAGACCGGCGATGCGGTTGGGGAAGCCAGGAGTCACTGTGCGGCTTACCGACAACGGGTTGTGACCCTCATGCACACTTTCCCACATGGTCATGGTATCCCACCGAAGCAACGCAAACAATGGAACGAAGCGGGCAAAAAGCAACCCCGGGCAGCGCAGTTGCACCGCCCGGGGCGATCAGATGGCGCGACGCGATCAGCCGACCGCTTCGCCCTCGTCGATGCCGGTTCCGTCGTCCGTGCCCGTATCGGTTCCAGTGTCGTCGCCATCAGTCTCGGATTCGGTCCCGTCGCCGCTGGATTCGTCCCCGGTATCGGCGCCGTCGTCTCCCGTCGCATCACCGTCGCCGTTGGGGTCATCCCAGTTCGGGTCGCCCCCCGGACCGCCCTGCCACGAACCGTCGCCAGCGGGAGGTGGCGCGCCTTGCCAGGAACCATCATCGGTCCAACCATCGTCGGTGTAGCTGTCGTCGGTCGTCCACGACCCGGTGTCGGTGGAGCCGCCCTCCGTCGTCGTGCCGTTTCCGGTGGAAACCGATACCCCCGACAGGTCGACCGCGGTGCCGTTGGCAATGGCGGTGGCATAGGCCGCGGCATAGCTCATGACGGTGCTGATGTATCCATCGGTGCAGGTACCGACCGCATCGCACCCGCTTCCGAAGTAGCTTGCCAATGCCTGTTCGATCGACCCGGTCGCGGCCAGGAACTTCCCGATCTCGGTCGAACCGGCCATGACGTTCGTCGCCGGGTCGAACCAGAGATCTTCCGATATGCCCTGGCTCTGAAACTCGGCCGGCATGACCTGCATCAACCCGATCGCGCCCGCCACCGAGACCGCATTCGGATCGCCGCCGGACTCGACGCGGATCACTGCGGCAATCACCTCAGCCGGAACGCCCGTTGCCGCCGCCGCCGATTGAATCTCAGGCAGCCACTGCAAGACCGCATCAGATTCCGTTTGAGCGGCGGTCGTGCCTGCAAACACGACGCTTGCCGCAGTCATCATCGAGAACGCAACAAGAAGCGCCGCAGCCAGTCGGCGCGCCTTCCCCCATTCCATAGGACCTGCAACCCTGTGGGCCGCGGTCACTGCTGTTCTTCCCTCGTTGCCAGCCATGCAACCTCCGCGGGATCTCGAGGCCGGACCAGACGGCCTCCCGAAAACACTGGTCATTGGGGTCTACGGATCGATAAAGTCGACGGATTCCCAGTGTCTTCCCCGGTTTTGCTCAGCGAAATGGCGGATTCCGCATTTCGCGCATGTCCGGGAAACCAGGCTGGTTGCTCAGGCGTAGCAGCATGTGTGACGATTCGTTCCGGAATCTCGATTTTCGTCCCGGTTGTTCATGACACGCGCCCGAATCCCACTCATCGCTCTCTTGATCGCGACCATCTGCTCGATCGGGCTGCTGGCGCCACCTGATCATGCGTCGGCCGAGCTGGCTATCCCCGACTCTCCGGCCGGCCGTCAGCTCATCTGGGCGCTGGATCAGGTGAACTCCGGCGCCGGGGATCTGACCGAGGCCGATATTCCTGACCACTTCTCCGATGCCTATCTCGACGTGATCAAACCGTCCGAATTGGTTTGGTACTTCGGGCAGTACATCGCTCCGGCCGGACCGATGACCGTCGTGCGCTACGAGGGTGGGGCCACTGACCTGCGTACAAATGTGATCGTCCAGGTGCCCTCCGGCTACTGGCGGGTCGAATTGACGGTCACGCCCGATCCGTCCCACAAGATCGACCTGATGTGGTTCGAGCCGGTCTATGTTCCCCCCGCGACCGCGAGTGTTCCACGGGGCTGGAGTGACCTGAAGGACGATTTCGCTGCCATCGCCCCGAACGTGAGCGTGACCATTGCCGAGGTCGACGGAGGAGAGTGCCTGCCCATCGCCCGGGTCGACCCTGATCTCGTGCTCCCGATCGCATCGTCGTTCAAGCTGTATGTGCTCGGGGAGGCAGCGCGCCAGGTGGAAGCGGGAACGGCCTCTTGGGATGAGCTGTTGCCGATCGATCCGCAATTCATCAGTCAGCCGAACGGTGAAATGCGCTATCTGCCGGTTGGTTCCGAGTATTCCGTCGCCCACTTCGCCGAGCAGATGATTTCGAAATCCGACAACACCGCCACCGACCACCTCATCGGGCGACTCGGCCGGGAAGCGGTCCAGTCAGCCTTTGCCGAGATGGGACAGGCGGACCCATCCGTGAACGTGCCGCTCATGCTGACCCGCGAGTGGTTCGCGCTGCGCATGCGTTTCACCGACGATCAGATCGAAGACTATCTGGCCCTGGACGACGCGGAGAAGCTGGACTTCCTGCGGGAAACGGCCGATCCGGTTGCCGACACGATCGAAGAGACCGAGCTCTGGCCAGGTTCGCGCTGGGCCTACGATGTCGAGTGGTTTGCCTCCTCGGGAGACCTTTGCCGCGCTCTCGCCTATCTTCAGGAAAAAGGGTCGCAACCCGGTATGGAAACCGTGCTGAACGCGCTCTCGCTCAAGCCGGAGATCGTGTTCGACCCCGCGGTCTGGAGCTACGTTGGCTACAAGGGTGGCTACGAAACCGGCGTGATGTCGGAGAACTTCCTGCTGCAGCGCGCCTCGGATGGGCGATGGTTCGCGATTGCCGCGGTCATCACCGACCCGAACTGGGAAATCAACGGATTTGGCCTGCGCGACCTGATCGTCGAGGCCGCGCAAGCGTTGGCCGTCGAGGAATAAGGTCCTGAGTCCAGGGCGAAACCTCCGGTCTCAGGACTCCGCACAATGTCTCGTCTAGACCTTCTTGACCCCGTTGACCGGCACCATGAGCGAATAGAGCGACGTGGTCCCGCAGATAAAGAGGCGATTGCGCTTTAGGCCGCCGAACTCGACGTTGGCCACCACTTCGGGCACGAGAACCTTGCCGAGTAGCGTGCCATCCGGATCGTAGACGTGCACTCCGTCACCGGCGCTCGTCCAGATTCGGCCAGCAGTATCGAGCCGGAAACCATCGAAAAACCCGTTTGTGCAGGTTGCAAACTCCCCGCCGCCCCGCAACGTCTTGCCGTCCTCGACTTCGAAAACGCGAATCTGCGCCGGATGCCCCTTCACATGGGACGCGCCGGTGTCGGAGACATAGAGGAACTGCTCGTCCGGCGAAAAGGCGAGTCCGTTCGGCCGCACGAGCGCATCGGTGGCAATCGTGATCGCTCCCGTTTCGCCATCGACGCGATAGACGTGACAGTCGCCGACCTCGCTTTCCGCCTGGAAACCTTCGAGGTCGGAGTCGATGCCATAGGTCGGATCGGTGAACCAGATCGATCCGTCCGATTTGACCACCACATCGTTCGGGCTGTTCAGCCGTTTTCCATCGAAAGAGCCCGCGATCGTGGTGACCGAACCATCGAACTCGGTGCGTGACACACGCCGGCCGCCATGCTCGCACGAGACGAGCCGCCCCTGACGGTCGATGGTGTGCCCGTTGGTGTAGCCAGCCGGATGCCGAAAGACACTGACCGAGTTGTCCGTTTCATCGAAGCGCAGCATCCGGTCGTTCGGAATATCGCTCCAAACGAGATAGCGGCCAGCCGGGAAATAGGCCGGCCCTTCCGCCCAGCGGCAACCGGTGAAGAGTTTTTCGACCGTCGCATTGGTGTTGACGCAGTTGCCAAATCGGTCGTCCAGAAACTCGAATTCCGCTTGCGCCATAGTTCTCGATCCTCCCGGCGGATCCCCGCCGCCCGAATACATCCCGATTGCTGAGGTCATTGTCGCGCAATGACGTCTCGCATTCGCGCTTCCCGTGTCACGTCCCGCGGCATCGAACCACGCGGCACGTGACTCAACGCTCGAACGACACCTCGACAAACGGCCACAGATGCGGCGGCCCCGCCGCGAATCGCACCACTGGCGGCGATGAGAGCTCGGCTGCCATGGCGCCGAAGGTCATGAACCCGTTCTTTGGCTCACGGCTGATCGGCGCGGTCGTGTCGGCAAGCGCCGATTCGATCTCATCGATCGTGCTGGCCGTTTCGGTGAGCGTGGCCATGCACGCTTGCCGGGAGAGTGTGTTTGGGCCTATGGCAAACGTCTCTCCGTCCGGCCCATCGGAGTGTTCGTAGAGCGGGTGATTCGCATGGGGGACAACGCGCAGATCGACTGCGCCCCGGACGGTTCGATCCGCGTCGGCCTCGAAGGAAAGCAACTCCGTTGGGTCGCCGATCAGGTAGTGCTGTCCAATTGTGTGCTGCATGGCCTGCAAGGCGTAACTCGCCTCTTCCGCCGAGAACGTGTCCAGGAGCTTGCGTTCGAGAAAGGTCACCGGCATGCCGAAGCGCGCGGCCGGCAACATCTCCAGGTTGTTGACGCAGAGGCCAACCCCGGCGGAGTTGACACCCATCAACCCGATCATACCGGCGCCGGTGAACACTGCCTGGGTGGGCGCACCTTGTTCTTCGTGGATGACGACCACCTGGGTGCCGTCGTGCACCGATGGAATATCCATGGTCTGACCGATGAGCGTCGGGCGGCCATTCCCAGCGCGCACACCGACCGCGGTGCACCCGGGGGCCTCGGCAGAGCTCCGGGTCTTGGAGTAGTGCCACTCCTCGTCCAGCATCGAATAGACGAGCAGGCGGTCGACCGATTGACCCGATCCGGCGGCAATCCCATGCACCTCCAGCAACAGTTCCGGCGCCCATCGCTCGATCGATGCGCGATAGGAGGTATTGCGCAGGAACTCGACGATGTATTCATCCGGATCGATGCCATGAGTGGACGCCAGCACGTCCAGCCAGCGGCCAACCCCTTCATCGATCAAAGGGCGCAACGCTTCTCCATGCTGCTGGCCGCGTTCAGTCGGGCCACCGCTGCACCAAAGCATGTCCAGCGATTGTTTCACCGTTTCCATCGACATCGATGCTCCCGCCTGGTTTCGTCTATCACCCGTTTTCTCGGCCGATCTAGGACTATCGGGCTACGTATTCTCCTCGACTGCCAGCACGCCGCTTCGTAGTCTAGAAGATGGCAGGCCTCGAGCTCATGCCATCGTTGCTACAACCTACGGCGCAGGCCCACTACGCGCTCCCCGACCGCGCGCGCTTGGGTATTCCCGACCGAATCGCCGAAATCGGAGCGTTCGCGCTCGGAGAGATGCCGGTGCCCACGGAAGTCGGTCGGACTGTTCGATACGTTATTGCAGCGCTGTTGATCGCCACCCTCGCGTTGCCTTCTCTGGAAGCGCGTGCGGCGTCCGATCTCTATCCTGGCGCGCCAGCTGTGGTTTCCAGCCTATCTGCGCCCTATGCGTCGATCAGGACCGCGCCCGACCCGTTGGCGGCCGAAATGGTGCAGGTCGACAACGGCATCTCCCCCACGATCATTGCCGGCCCGCTGGCCGGAACTGACGGCCTCCTCTGGTATCAGATCGAGGTCAGCGGCCTGACGGGATACATCGCCGAGGCCGATCTTGCGTGGGGAGTCGCCGAAGAAGTCACCACACCCGAAGTCGAGCCAGCTCCCGCGCCTCCAGTCGTGACCGGAAATGGCGTGGTCATCAGCACAGACGGCGCCGACATCGGCTGTCTCGCCGCGCCAGACTGGGAGGCCGCCTGGCTCTTCACCTATAGCAGCGGCAGTCTGGTGGACAAGTCCGGTGAAGCGCTCGACGGCTGGCAGCCAGTGATTTGCGCTGGCCAGCTCGGCTACCTGCCGTCCAGCCTCGTTTTCGATCCCAGCAATCTCCCGGCTCCCGAACCGACCGAAGTGGCAACCGAGGTGATCGAGACGGCCACGGTCGTCGAAACCGAGGAAGCCACCGAGGTGATCGAGACCGCCACGGTCATCGAAACTGTCGAAGCCACCGAGATTCCCGAAGCAACCGAGACGATTGTCCTCCCTGAGGAAACGTCTACGGAGATCGCCGAGCCGACGGTAACTGACGTCGTCATCGAAGAAACCCCGACCGCGGAGGTGACGGAAACCGAGACTCCGGCTCCAGTCGACACCGAAATCATTCCGGAGGAGACCGCCACCGAAGTCATCGTGACAGAAACCGCCACGATCGAAATCACGGCCACGGTGGTCGAGGAGACTCCCACGGTCGAAGTGGGCCAGACGATTCCGGAAGTGGTCGATTCGCCGGTCGTCCAGCAGTCGATTTCCGAGGTCGTTTCGGCGTCCATTGTGAGCACTGCCGTGGTCTACAACACAGGCGGCGGAGGGCTGCGATGCCGCAGCGGGTCGCTGGAAAGCCCCGTGCTGATCGTGCTTCCGTTGGGCGCCCAGGTTTCGGCCACGGGCGCGGATAGCAACGGATGGACTCCGGTGGTCTGTGGAACGCAGGCCGGGTTCGTGGCGTCGCGATTCCTGCAGGCCTCCGGCGAGAAGGCAGTTGACGAACAGCCAGTCGAGCCATCAGCAGCGCTGACCGGCGCCACCGGCGTCGTGCAGAACACCGATGGCGACGGCGTTCGCTGCCGGTCTGGGGCCAGCCTGACCGCTTCGATCATCACGGTCCTGGCCGAGGAACGTCCGTTGCTTCACGCGGATCGGCAGTCGGGGTTTGGCAGCCGGTCACCTGCGCAGGACGCGCCGGCAATCGCCTGGCTTTCCTTGGCAACGTCTCCAACACCGGCGGAACCAATGGCGGAAGCCACCGGCGGACTGGGACGGCCACCGGTGTCGCCACAGTGTCCGGAACCAGCGATGGAGTCGATTCCGCGCCAGCGCCGGATACGATGGCGCGGTTGTTGCCGTACTCAGCGAGGGCACAACCGTTACCCTGCACCTTGGAAGCTCCGGTAGCTGGATTGCCATTACCTATGGTGGCCGCAATGGATTCATCTATGGTGACTATCTGAGCCGAAATTCGTCCGGCGGCGGAACCGGAGGGAACACGGGCGGCAATTCTCCGGTGTTGGTGGCACCAATCTCGGCGCTGGCAGCAACGCGCGTGTCAAAGCGACGCTGGTTTCCCGCAGCGACGCCAGCTGCTCACCACTGTGCTCGGGGTGGCAGCGGTCGGCACTGGTGCGTGTAACCGGTTCTCCGGTCCAGCGGGTTCTATCCGGACCAGTGGGGCGGCGTTTCCGGCTACATGCGCGGGGATTATCAGAGCTACCACCGCAGCAGCCCTTTCCACTACCGGCCCATACAGCAGCGCTGGCGGCAGCACCAGAGCGGCGCGGGCGCGGGCAATGGATTGGGCTCGGCGACCGGGCAATCGCTGGTCGATTTCGCCATGCGCTATCTCGGCTATCCCTATGTCTGGGCATTGCCACGGTCCGAACAGCTTCGACTGCTCTGGCTTCACCTACTGGGTCGTGATCAACGTGCTCGGCGATATCGGCGCCGGCACCTGGACCCAATAGGGCACCGGCACGCCGATCCAGTACGGCAACCTGCAACCGGGCGATCTGGTCTTCTTCCAGAACACCTACACCGTCGGGCTCTCGCACGTCGGCATGTACATCGGCAACGACCAGTTCATCCACGCCGAGAACGAAAACACCGGAGTCCGCATCAGCTCGCTCAGCTCGAACTACTACTCGACACGCTATCTCGGCGCGAGACGGCTCACGTAGTCGGCAGTCATCAGTCGTCAGTCGCCAGAGAGAACCGGGAGAGCGCTTTTCCCCGGTTTCGTCTCCCGAACACAGATCCTGAACCCGATCCCCACTGGACATCCGACGCAAGCCACCGTTACCGTAACGCCCACGATGCATTGGCGACGCGCAGGGAAGGGCGGACACCATGGGGAGTTGCGACGGTTCAGTTCTACAGTCATGCGCTGGGCCGGCGCACCACGTATGACGCCATCTTGCCGGATACAGGACTGGCCCATTTCCGGGTGCTGCTACAGCTCCATGGACTCTTCGACGATCACAACAATGGATACACAAGTCTAAGATGGTCCACCACGTTCGCGAATCTGCAGCTGATCGTCATTTCTGCTCCCGACGGGGAACCTCCGACGCACCATCTCGATTGGCCAACTCAAACCTTGCCGAACGCCTCAACCGCCAGCTATTCGAAGCAGCGATCGGAAGATCTCGCCGTTGAAATTGCATCAAGGACTTCCATGTCGATGACCGGAAATGGGGCATCAGGCTGGACTCTCGATGGGCGGCTACGGCGCCATGCGTCTCGGATTGCGGCACCCGGACAAGTTCGCCTCCATCTGGGCGCATTCGTCGGCATCGTGATCGGCGATATCGTGCTACGCGCTCAATCTGGCCCAGATCGAGGACGCGGTCTGCCCCGATCTCGCCCCGAAGCTCGCGGGCCGCACCGATCTGCCAGTGATCTCGTTCGGTCGGAGTCTGACGACGAGCTGATCGAGAGCAACCGTGACTTTCATCGATTGCTGGACGATCTTGGGATCGCGCATCTCTATGCCAGCAGCCACCGGCGGCCACACCTGGGAGTACTGGGACGAGCACATCGTCGAAGCCCTGCCGCAACACGAAACCGTGTTGGGCGTGAAGCGCGAGTCCTGCAATGGTAAGCATCTATCTCGCTTCGCCACTTGGTTTCGCCGATTCGACCCGGCACTTCATGGCGGACCTGGTCGAGCGGCTCGGCCACACTCTTCGAATCATGAGCCCACAGGACGACGTGCGCTTCATTGACGAATTCGCGCAGATCGCCGGAGTCGACAGCCGAGCCCAGGCGTTCGCGGCGCTGGCTGAAATCAACACCGAGCTCGGCCGCGCGAACGAATCGATCCACTGAGCTGGTGGCACATGGTCGCGATCCTCGATGGCGTCGACGTCGACTCCGGCACAGCCGCGGAAATCGGCTACGCCTATGCGCTCGGCAAGCCGGACACGTACGGGCTCCCGCACCGACTTTCGCCTGGCGGGGGACAACCACGGCTCGATCGTCAATCTGCAGGTCCAGTATTTCATCGAGGCATCCGGCGGTTCGGTGCGTTGCGTCACGATGGCCGCCGCGGTGCGGTCGGCTCCCCAGCGTGGTGCAACGTCGCACCGGGACTGGCTGACAAGGCTCGCATCATTTCAGGACCGGGCTCCGGACTCTGAACTTCGGTTCGCGGTACGATGCCGTCCACACGAGGAAGGCGGGAAATGGACGCGCAAAAACCAGTCTGGCTGATCACAATGGGCAGGCTTCCCTTCAGGTATTGGACCCGAGGTCGTGCTGAAGGCATTGGCGCATCCAGCCGTATACGGGCAATGCAACCCGCTCGTCATCGGTGACCGTCGCATTCTCGACCGCGCGATGATCGAGCTGAACATCGACCCGCTCCACATCGACGACGCTGGAGGACCCGCAACCGCAGTCTTCCAGCCGGGCACAGCAACCCTCATCGACCTGAACAGCCAATCCAGCCGATTGTCCCTGGGGAGTCATTCGCCCGCCAGCGGCAAAGCAGCGGTGGAGTATCTTTGCGCTTGCGACATGGCAATGGCCGGCGAGGTCGACGCCATCGTCACCGCCCCGCTGAACAAGGCCGCCATGTTTGCCGCGGGCTTTCGCATCGCCGGGCACACCGAACTGCTAACCGACGCACCCGCGCGGGAAAGGTCAATGCTGCTCATCGGTCCCAACCTCCGAGTGGTGCATGTCTCCACCCATGTCGCGCTTTGACGGCGCGATCGCGCGCGTGACCAAACAGCGCGTCATGGACGTGATCCAGATCGCCTACGATGCCTGCCGCGCGCTTGGCGTCGCGCAGCCTCGCATCGCGGTCGCCGGACTCAATCCCCACGCCAGCGAAGGCGGTCTCTTCGGAAACGAAGAAGCAACCGCTATCGAACCGGCCATCAACGAGATGCGCGCGCGCGGTATGGACGTTTCGGATCGTTGGCCCCGGTTGGTCTTCCTGCACGAGCCAGGGGCGTACGACATCCTCATCGTGTGGCGATGCTGTGCGATCAGGGGCATTCCCATGAAATTGCTGGCGTTCGATTCGGGCGTCAACGTCAGTCTTGGTTTGCCGGTGATCCGCACCTCGGTCGATCATGGCACCGCATTCGACATCGCCGGGCGGGGATTGCCCGGGAAGAGAGCATGCTGGCCGCAATCGACGTCGCGGTCCAGATGGTCCGAGCGAGGAACGCGAGCGGCGCATCGACTCCACCACGGGCGATCGTCGTTGCCGACGATTTGACCGGCGCCGCCGATGCAGGCGCGCCATTTGCCGCTGCCGGATTCGCCACGGCGGTTCCGTTACGTGCCACCCCGCCGGACGCAGAGGTCATCGCTCTCCAATGAGACCAGGACGCCTCGGCGGACCGTATCAGCGCTTTTCAAGCAGTCGATGGCATTGCTTCCGGAAACCGACGATCACACGGTCTGGTATGCCAAGGTGGACTCGGTCTTCCGCGGCCACCCTGGTCCGCAGATGCCATTCTCATGCGGCAGACCGGACGCCGGGCCGTCATCATTGCGCCGGCGCTGCCAGATCAGGCGCGCATGACCGTCGATGGCAATGTGTATGTCAACGATGTGCTGCTCACCGAATCGCCCCTCGGCGTGGGGCGATGCTTCGGCGCCTCCGTCGTCGAGCTCCTGGGGCTTCCGGGTGATCTCGGCCGCTCGATCGGTCTCGAAACGGTGCGGGCGGAACCGATCCTTGCGCGCCGCCATCGACCATGTGGTGCGGCCAATCGTCGTGATCGACGCGGAATCGAACAGTGACCTGTCCATCCCTGGCCGAAACCGTGGTCGGCAACCAAACCCATCTGCTGGCAGGTTCGGCAGGGTTCTCCAAGCAGATCGCGGCGGAGCCTGCCAAGCACGATGGCAAGACTGCACGTGATGGATTGGGCACTTTTGCTCGGAACGTGTTCACCGTTGCCGGCAGCCGGCATGCCACCTCAGCCGCGCAGGTGGCGGCGTTGGAAGCGTCCGTGGAAACATTGCGGCTCAGCTTCGAGCTCGGCCACCTCGACCCGGCAGTTACCGAGCGAATGATCGAGCGAATGCGCCGCGCATTCGACGAGGGTCGGTCGTTTACCCTGACCACCTCCGACACGCTCAATTCCTCGCTCCCAGGCGACGAAATCGCCCAGGGCGCTTGCCGCTCTTGCAACAGAGATCCCCCGCGTGCTCGACCGCTACGATGCCATGGTGCTCACCGGTGGCGACGTGGCAGGCGCCGTTTGCGCGCGCCTGGAAGCAGAGCGCCATCTGCCTGGGGGCGAAGTGCTCCCGGCTATTCCCTGGGGCACGCTTTCGGGCGGCAAACGCGCCGGGCTCCCCTATCGTACGACCAAGGCTGGCAGTTTCGGCGATGAGCGCGCAATGGTCGACGCAGTGCGGTTTCTCACCAGAGGACAAACTGACCGTCGACCAGCAGCGGTTCGCCATCGACTTCGATTCGGCCATCTGGCGCAAGTCGCAAATCATGTCCCAGTGAATGGCCGAGCGGTTCGTGCTCCCGGTTTCCGGATAGCCCGCCCCAAGCGCCATGTGCGCCGTGCCACCGATCTTTCGCCGAGCAAGATCTGGTGCCGGTGAACGCGGTGATCCCGAAGTTCAGGCCCACCGCAATCTCTCCCAGCCTCGGGCGCCTTCGTCGCTCTCGATTTAAGGCAGCTTCGTTCTTCGCATAGCTCGTATCGACCACCTGACCCGCTTCGAACTTGAGCCGGATATCGCTGATTCAAGCCGCCCTTGCGTCACCACCGGAAACGAGAAACGCACCTCACCCTCGGCTGAATCCTCGACCGGGCCGGTGAAGACTTCACCTGACGGAAAGTTGCGCTTTCCGGGTCCGAGTTGATCCATCTGCGGCCTCGATAGAACATCGAAAGTCGGTCCCCGGCGCGACCAGACGAGCTCCGCCGGGGTGTCAACCAATCGACGATACCTGCCTGAAACTGCCGCGCATCGCCACCCAGGCGGCCACGGATCGGGTTCGTCCAACCGGCAAGCTCCCATGATGAACTCGAAGTAATCATCGGTGCTCATCTCTGCATCTTGCGCGTACGCGTCGGTTGGATAGAGCGTCAGGCTCCACGTGTAGTCTCCGCTTTCCTGCCCGGGCCATAGAGCTTTGCCGGAGTTCGGCGCGCGCCTTCGTGAACCGTGCCGCACGGGCCGGATCGACCCCGCTGGCGTTGCGGGTGTTTGTTCCGCCATGACGCGGATCGAGCAATCCGCTTCGGTATTGATGAATGTCTTCAGGGAGCGATGAACGCAGCTGCTCATCGTCGCCATGGCTCAGCAATGCCCAGACCGCCGAACTCCGGCATGAGCACCGGCAATCCTCCGCGCTCGACGACACTGGCGTAGATCGCCCGCAGCAACGGTTCTGCTGCGACTCCCACCGCCGATTGCCACAGTTTGACCCGGTTGCACATCGACGCAGTAACCAGTCAGCACATCGGCCCACGGGCAATGCGGGGATCGGACATGACCTGTTCTCCTCTATGACCAACTCGAGACGTTCAGCCGCCCGACTATACTTTTCCCGCTCGAATACCTGTCAGAAAGGAACGCCATGACCGCATTGGACCACCATCGACCAGCCCATCGAGGAATGAAACCAAACGGAACAATCCGAATCTCTTGTCATGCTCTCTGGTTCCTGTTGATCGGCTGGTGGCTCGGTTTTTGGCCAGGGTCGGGTATATCTGCGCCTGATCTGAATGTATCCTCCCCATCGGCATATCATTATCTCGACCGGCTGCCACGATCATGACGCTGCGGCTCCCGCCGTGGAGGTGGATGATTTCCATGACGGCAGCGAAGATCACAAAGTCGTCTTAACGCTCGTGGCTGATCCGGCTCCCCCTGGCTGGTGTTGATTGGCTGGTGGTTCGGTTCGATCCAGTCGCTCGCGGCCTATGGGATCACGTTGTTCACGTTCGGGCCTGCCGGTCTCCTTCTGGATGTTCAACCGCGCGTCTGGATCATTACCCTGTATCGGCTGGCCTGGATCATCTATGGCGCCTCGTCGCCACAACCTCCGCGCCTGCAATCGAGCGATGATTGGGAAACCACGAAGGGCTGCCGGGCAAACCGGCAGCCCTTCTCCACGTCTGGCGACTGATAGCGGAAGGACATTCCTAGACCGAATGGCGGGCATTGTCCGTCATGTTGCAGGTAGAAGATCGATATCCCCACTGGTCGCGCCGGTGATGAAATCGAACAGTCCCCGCGGCATGTTCCCCGTGAACAGGATGGCCTAATTAGGCGATGAACAACGCCACAATAATGCGAGCAACACGAAGTAGTAGACAAAGAGATTCGGAATCACCAGCAACCACTTGGATGAAGATGAGCCAGCGAGAGACACTGCCGGGTACGGCAAATCGAGCCGAAGCGGGTATGGTCCTTCTCTGAATGGAGGGTACTCGTCCAGCTGAGCATCACGTATGCGTTCACGTTGGCCGTCCACCGCATGTAGGTCATCACCAATTTGAAGAGACTTCCGGATAGCGCTTGGTGAAGAGACGAGATGAACCAAACGATCCAGACGATGATGCTGACCATGATGCTGAAGATTCCCAGCACGATGTAATGGGGAATGGCCAGCAGCCACTTGACGAAGATCTTCCAACGGGACAACCGGTCGGGGTAGTCGATTTCGAACTGAAGAAGGGATCACCGATGGCCGAAGAGCGACGTCGCTTGGCGGCTGAATCCTCGCCAACTCGCTCGACGAGAGATAGGCAGGGCCGATCTGGGTACTCCCGCAATTCGGACAGAAGCGGTCGTCGTCGCCGAGCTTGCCGCAAACCGGACAGTGTTGATTCCAAGCCATCGTTTCATCTCAGGACACGGGTGACGCGACCGGCGAAGCGGACGCTTCCGGTGCGGATCAGAATGCCGTCGAAGATCTTGTCTACTTGCACCCGGCGCAGCTTTACGGTTTCGAGATCGCCCTGCAGGACCAGCACGAACACCTCGTTCTCGCTGATTTTGCGTCCCAGCCCCTGGAGAAGCTGCCCGCTCTCGGACCCGTCGTCGAAGGTGTAAAGCGCGCTGCTATCGATTTGTGTAGTCGGGGTCGCCAGCAACTCGTCCAGCGCCGGAGCTTTCGAATTCCTCATCGAGCAGATGCATGAAGGCATCGATGCCGGGTGTTGCTCCCTCCGCTTTCACGATCGCGGCTGCTATTCTCCAGATCTTGTCGTCCGACGTGACAACGCGCACGTAGCCATCGTGCTCTTCAGCGACCCAGTTGGTCGGAACCCGCACCGCGAACCGGTTCGTAGGATCGACGTAGGCTTAATCGCCTTTGGCAGTTGGACTCGACACCTGCGCCAACGCAACGCCACTCGGGCCGAGCAAGAGGCACGCCAGGACTGCGGCCAGCAAAGAGCGCACCGTGCGAGAAATTCGTCGATCCATCCTCGAACTCGCTTTCTGACAGGCTGACGCCTAGTCGACCTCTCTTGCAATCACCATGACGACCTCGCCTCTGCTCGGTCTTGGAGCGGAACTTGCGACAGAGCACGTAGCCATCCTGGTCGGCCAGGATATCGACCCCCGGCTCGTCCCATCGATAGAAGTCATGCACCCGCGCCACCGGTGTGCCAGCAGTCACGTAACTCCCCAACGGGGCAAGCGGTTCCGAAATTCCCGGCAATCGGCGCCGTGATCCAGGTATCGATGTCGATGTTCTGAATCAAGCGTTGTGTCTTGCCCCATTTCTCCAGGGTCAGGTCCTCCACCGGCTCGTCGATGAGGCCGTAGTGGCGCATGACATTCTGGACCCCATGATACGCCCAGCGGACACCATCGATATCAGTCGACGTACCATATCCAAGCTCAAGCGCCGATCGTGATCTTGCCCATCTCCGCTTCCTCGGTCAGCAACCCGGTCCCCATGCCGCTGGTGTAGATCATGGTGAACGGCGTCCCAAAAGAAACGCCGTCTCTTTGAACTGCTGTCGCAATTGCGGGTCGTCGACTGCATGGAACGACATCACAGCGATCTGATAGCCCCGGCCACCGGAGTGAATATCGATCACGACGTCCGCGCGGGAGAGGACCTCGTCGCCGTGAAGCGCGCCATGCGGTACGAGATCGACCTGTCGGCTCTGCCCGGAAAAGGCGCGATTCATGTTGACGCCGTCCTCCGCCGAGGGCGCGTTGGTCGGCATAGAACGCCGAAACGGTGAAGACCGGAATCACGATCAGGCGACCGGACGTCAACCGCCCATCGAAGCTCGTGACCAGACTTGAGCGCCACTCGACCTTCGTACTCGTCCCCGTGCGTGCCGCCAATGGCAACGATGGTCTTGCCCGGTTTGCCCGAGGACGCCACATAGAGAGGCATGCGCGTGCGCGCCCACATGCCGTCTGAGGTAAACGGAACCGAATAGGCGCGCGCCTTGCGATTCCCAGTCGATCTTCGAAATTGGTGTGATATCGACGAGCATGCAAAATCTCACTCGCGAAGCACGAAACGCTGCGACAGAATGGCAGATCGGCCCGATGCTCGCCGAGGGCGTATCGGTGGAGAATGGGTCTGGGCTCACGGCCCGGATGGTCCCTCTTCCCATGCCAGTTTCCTCGTTCTTGTGATAGTGCTTCTTCACCGCGCTCCATGCGATAGCGTGGGCGCGTGATTCGTCGTGCCCATACTCGTCCCATGCGTGGTTGAAGGCTTCCTTTGTAGATCCCCTGTGCGTGCGGGGCAGCACACGTTGCACCGAATCGCGAAGCTCGCCAGCTTGGCGTATGGCATGGATGACTCCTTTGGTGTCGCGAAAACCATCCTATCGCCGATGCGGTGTTCGGATGGAAATCGGGCAGCTCCCTGAACTGCTGAGAGCAGCATATGGAGGCTTTTTCGTCCCGTGCTTCCCGAGATACTCCTTCCCGCGCGTGGGGAGTACACTCTGCCGAGTCCAATCGATCAGTTCTCAACTGGGGAACGTTGCGTGCCAGTCCATCGCCAATACCATTCAACGGCGACCCGCAAGGCGGACCACTATCCTGATCGAACTCCGCAGCGAAGCTCGATCTGCGGGAAGGGGATGCATTGGTTCGGAGACTCGAGAACGGTGTCCGCCAGTCGTGAAAAGCACGCTCACACGTCGATCGATCGGCTGACTCCGTCTGTCCTTCGCTGACTTCAGACATTTCATCCCCTCCGCCTGCATGGCAGACGCGATTGCGGCCATCAGTGCTTGAGAGGCATCAGCCAACGGACCCGAACCGGTGACGATACCGATCTTCGACAGCACCATCCTGGTCTGTCAGATCGCCGCCGACAACCTGATTCAGTCTCCCGGCAGCGTCACTCATCCGTCTGATCTTGGTCGCATGCAGGGCCTGATCTCGGTGACAGGGCTATCGAGATCGTCTGCTGTGCCTCGAGCGGTTACGCGCCCAAACCAGCCAACACCTCCGCCTTCGTCGGGAGTTGATCGATGAGCGGTGGGCGCTGGATCTTGAGCGCGGCTGCCTGGGCGGCGAACTGTCCACTCTGCCGCTGGATCGTTGCCAGCCGTGTAGCAGCGGCTGTGAAACGCCGCGTGAAAGGTATCGCCGGCGCCAATATCGAAAACGACCCTGGACGGCACCGCCGGAATCTCGCTCACCCGGCCATCGACGATCAACGCCGGCAGCTCCCCATGCGTCACCGCGCAACCAGTCCCGGACCATTGACCGCCAGCCACATGATGGCCCGGTCAAAATCGGTTTCACCCGAGATCAGGCGATGCTTCCTCCCGTTCATGATCGCCAGATCGGCCAGGCGCATCGCTTCCTTCAGCACGCGGACCGCTCCTCAGGCCGCTCGCCCTTCCATGCGGTTGGCCGCAGAAGTTGATTGACGCACACGCGTACTTCTGTCGCGCGGCAACGCCGCGCGAGCTCCAAACCCAACTCTCTGCGCGAATCAGGCGAGCGCAGGCTGCTTTCTGTCAAATCGAAGACTTCCGACCGCTGCCGCAGATAGGCATCCGGAACTCTTCTGATTTCATAATGTGCCCAGCGGTTCGCTGTACGCCGGAAAGCGATAGTAGGCAAAGGTTTTCCGCCACGCGTCGACGCTGGCCAGCGAGATCGGCGGAGCTGCCCAGGGACGGCACGCACCTCCGAGGTGTCGACCCCTTCCGCCGAGTGATTGGCGGATCCACTCGCCGACCCTGTCCTGTCCCAGGCGGAAATGAACCCGAGCTTCCCGCCGAGCTTCTGGAACGCAAGGCAGGGCGGTGGTGGGCTGGATCCGGCTCTGCACCAAGGACGAGCGACCAGCTTCGGTCACACGGGTGCGATTGTCTGGCGGGGAGATCTGGCCGCGATCGAGCCGAGCGCGACTGATGTCCAGGTCACGTCGAGGCTGATTGCTCATGCAGGGCTCCGGGTCGATACCCGCGGTTTCGAAGGCGCGGGAAAGCACGTCGTAGGTCTGGGTCGTGGCCGCCAACGCATCGTAGTCTGGGCGCCGTTGCACCATCAGGGCTGATTTCCACCACGATGTGCCCGTCATAACCTGCCTTCCGACATCAGGCGGAGATACCAGGATAGTCCATCTCCCTTCAGGAATCAGAAACTCGCTTCCGGGTAGTGCCCACGCCCGTCCTTGATGTGGGTGTGCCGCGAGACTTCAAGAGCTTCATGACCGATCTCTCCATCGGAATACCCTGAACATTGAAGTGGCTGATATCGAAGTGAATCGTCGCGCCAGGAGAACTGACCTGCTCGATGAGCCAGACGGCATCGTCCGGCATGCACAATGCGTGGGCCACATGCGGTTCCATACCAACCATCACGCCATTGCCTGTGGGCATACCGGTCAACCTGCTGACGATCTCGACGAGTCTGCCCCTGCGGGCATCCCACTCGCCCGGCGTGGCGCCTGAGATCGTCGTGGGATGATCAACTCATCGCCGGGATGCTGAATCTCCGCTGCGAAATCCAGATAGCTGCGCAATCGAGCCTCGTTCGCGACTGCATCGCCCCGCCAACAGATCGACATTTCCTGAGATCCCACAAAGCTCTGCCCGGCGTCACCACAGAGACGACGGATGCGTTTCCCGTTCACGCCGGTCATCGTGGTCGCGTCAGTCGGCCAACCCGGGATGATGGTGAGTTCCAGTCCATCGAACCCGAGCGCGGCGCAATGCCGCACGGCGTCGTCGATCGGAGTAGTCTGCATCCCCCAGGTGCTATAGGAAAGCTTCATCGTCTGCCTCACACGAGTCCGAAATGCTGATCGATCTCCCGTTGATACGCATCGATTTGACTAGAAATGACGCGTCCGCCATCGTCACCGGGCGCCCGGCAACCTGCGATCTGGAAGAGCGCGCAAATCAACGCCACCGCATCTCGTCCAACCGCGCCGTCCACTTCCGGCCTGGCTCCGGTGCGTACGCAGGCATGAGTTCGGCGTATTCCCACGGCCAGCAGCTCGCGATCGGTGGTGACAAAGTCGAAATCGTGCCCTCCAGGCCGTTCGCTCCCGAACAGCGCGCGGCGGTGGCAGGATCGAGCCGCCAGTCGGGCACCAGATCGAGCACGGCATCGCCTGGACACCTCGGTTCCGTCGTCCAATGTCACCTGAACTGGGCGTCCATTGCGGTTACCCGGAGGCGTAATCGAACCGCGCGTGCCGAACGTGCCGACCGACCATCGGCGCGCCAATGCCCGCGTGATTGTCGACGTACTGCCCGATGGCGCCGTTGGCAAAAGTCAGCAATTCCGAACAAAGCGCATCTTCGCCGGTTGGCTTTCTGATCCGCTCGGGCATGTTGGTTGCCTACCGTAGTACCCGCCGGGACCAGCGTGTCGGCGCGCACCCGAACCGGTTCAAAGATGCGCGCCTGCCCAAAAACCGACTCCACCGGACCGAAGTAGTAGCGCAGGATATCGGCGTTGTGCACCCCGGCATCGAGCGTGATTGCGCCGCTTAGCTTCATGTGCTGCCACGGCGTGATAAGGATGTGATCCCGGCTATGCACGCTGGTTTCAGGATCGATTGTGGAGCGCCGATGCATCCCGAATCGATGACCGCTTTCACCAGACGGTTCATCGGATCGCGCCGAAATTCTCGGCCACCGACAGGATCTTCCCGGAACGCTCCGCGGCCATGATCACCTGATTGCAACCGCGAATGGTCAACGCCAGCGGTTTCTCGACCATCGTGTGCCAACCGGCACCGAGCAAACGCGGTTGCCATTGACATGGTGCGAACCGGAATCGGTCGTGCAATCGGCGGCTTCCAGTCCATCGGCGCCCGCGGCCATCGCCTCGATGCCTGTGAACACCAACGGCCGATATCCCAGGAGCTGGTCTGCTTCGTCCGCCAGATCATTCGCATTGGCGTCGTTCAGATCGCAGACGGCCACCAACTCGACCACGTGACCGACGCAGCGTTCCAGCTCGGCCAATCCGGCGAGATGCCGCCGGCCCATCCCCACAGCTGACGATCATGAGACGTAACGGTCTCCATCCTACGCTCCTCGACGAAGAGCAAGCACACCAGAGATGCGGTTTCGGATGCGGTTGCCGGTGGTGGTCAATCGACTGGTTGCCGCGTCCCGCGCCAGCACAGTGACCGTGTCGCTGTTCTGATTTCCCACCAACAACCAGGCGCCTGAGGGATCGATCGCGAAGTTCCGGGGTTCCGCCCACCGGTCTCGATGATCTGCACGATCTCTAGCACGCGAGAATCGGCATCGAAAGCCGCCACTGCAATGCTGTCGTGCCCACGATCTGAACCGTAGACAAAGCGGCCATCCGGCGAGAAGAGCACATGCGCGTGCAGGTGGTCGGTCGATCGAACCTTCTCGCAGGGTCGACACCGTCGAGACCGCTGTCAACGTACCGTCACGCTCGACGGCGAAGCTGTTCAGGGTCGAGTCGAGTCACCGATCACCATCAACGTTCGACCAACAGGGAGAAAAGGCGAAATGGCGCGGTCCCATTCCGGGGTGACATCGGTGCATGCCACGTCGATGAGCTGGCCGGAGCTTGTGTCGAGGTTGGTAACAGACGATCTGGTCGGTTCCCAGATCGGTGACGTAGACGAACCGGCTGTCGGGCGACGGATGGATCATGTGCGGGCAGGACCCTGCTGGCGATCGACCGATGCTCGACCCTTCGTGCGCCAGCACCTGACCCGCTGGCGCGATCGCGCCATCGTTTGCAAGGGCAACACCGCCACGCTTCCCCGGTGTAGTTGGCAACCAGCAGAAACCGGCCCATGGCGTCCAGACTCAGGTAGCACGGGATGCGCGCCGCCGGTCGATTGATCTGCTTGAGCGCGCCGGACGTAGGATCGCGCCGGAACGCGCCCACCGCGCCTTCCTCGAGCTCGTCTACCGCATAGAGCCGCGTACCATCGGAAGAGGAGCGCGAGAAACGACGGATTGCGCGCCCTGCCTCTCCTGCAATAGCAAGGTTCCCGGACGCAGGATCGAACTGCACATACCTGATGCCGCTGGCATGTTCCAACCGCTCCTCGGCATAGGCTCCCGTATAGCGATGCTCGCCTCAGATTGCGCCAGCACAGTCGAGAACGCCGTTCCTCGCCCACGTCTGCTCATCTTCCCAAATTCTGCCGGTGAGTAAAATGCGGTCTCGCGAATTCGCTCCACCGCGGATCTCGAACTCGGGGGCATGACACCTGCATAGCGCCTGTCACGGTTGCGGGATGCGGATCGTAAACGTTGCGCCGTTCTCCACGCTCGACGCCGATCACCCTGCCGTGGGCCTCGACCAGCGCTTCGCGACGCCAATCCCAACCTCAAAAAGCCCCTTGCTCGAGTCGGCTGATTTCGCGTAAACCGACCGAAGACGAACGAAGTTCGATCGGCGGCGATCTCAACGCCACGTGCACCCAGAGCACAGCGTTCGTCCGGCGATCGTTCGACCCCGATCTCGATCTCGCCTCCGGTGTGGTGCTGCAATGCGTTGCGCAGAGATTGTCGAGGATTTCCATCAGGCGCACCGATCGACCTCGCCGGCGCTTCGGGCATCCTGGCGCGCGCGTCAAACCGACTTCGTCCGCGTAGCCTCGCTTTCCGCGATAGTCCTGCACCAACCCCATCGAGCAGCGCGCCAACATCGACCCGTTCCCCGTGCAGCCGCAGCGCGCCAGCCTCGGCAGGAGACGGTGCGAAGTCTTCGAGCAACTCGCCATCATTTCGGCTACGCCGCACGATCAGATGCAGATGATCACTGTCTCGGGGATACACCCATCCAGCATCCCTCTTCAGGTCTCGAATCACGGGAAAGCGGTGTGCGTAGTCTGCGCAATCTCGGCCTGTAGCGCGACACGTTGTACCTCGGCGTTGCGCAGCCGGGCCGCCAGCGGAGCATCACCGACCGTGTAGATCTTGCGTTTCGGGCCACCCGCGCTCGGCGCCCGATGTCGTACTCCCCGGCGGCGATGTGGTCCACGCCTACTGCCACTTCGTCGAGCGCCAGCGCATTGCGGCGCGCGAGAAAGCTGCGCGTGCCGAGCACACGCCAGCAGGATGAGGACGACAAGACCGCTGAATGGCACGATCGCCTGCTGTCGCTGCCGGCCCGGTCGACGCTTCCTCCAAACGTCCCAATAGATGCAGCATGGAGAGAACGCACGACGCCAGAACCAGGAGGCCGGGGTCCGAGCATGAGCGCGGCAATACGCGGCGCGAATTGTCGCTGCCATCTTCCAGTCGTCGGGTGGCCATGGTTCGTCTGCCGGCCACCAGGGTGGCGGTTCCTGTGTGTCGAACTCACCTCGATACCCCTCCGCGAAGCGGTATCCTGCCACACCGTAGACCGTCTGAACGTAGGTTGGCTTGGCCGAGTCGGGTTCGACCTTGCGGCGGATGTTCTTGATATGCGCATCGATTGCCCGCTCGTATCCTTCGAACGCATCGCCGCGCACGGCATCGAGGAGCTGCCCGCGGGTGAACACCTGTCCCGGGCGGCGCGCCATGGTGGCGAGCAGTTGGAACTCGGTAGCGGTCAGTTCGACCGGCGCCCCATCCACGCCACGCGCATGCGAGGCACGTCGATCTCCATCGTGCCGCGGCGCAACACGAACGTCATCCTCGAGCACTCGTGCGCCGCAAGACTGCCCCGCACCTGCGCGACCACCTCACGCGGCTGAACGGTTTCACGATGTAGTCATCCGCGCCGAGCTCCAGCCCAACGATGCGGTCGGTCTCCTCGCCGCGCGCGGTCAGGATCACGATCGGCATGCGGGCGAACGTGCGGATTTCCCTGATGACATCGAGCCCGTCCCGTTTGGGCAATCCCAGATCGAGCACGATCAGATCGGGGCGCCCATTGCGCGCGGCAATCAGCGCCGCGTCGCCATCCTGCGCGACGGACGTGCTGGCATCCGGCCTGGCCGAGATAATCCCGCACCAGTTGCATTTCGGCCGTCCTCGATCAGAATGGCTGTCACACTCGATCCCCATCCGGCTGTTATGCCACGGCGTCCATCTGATGGCTTTCACATACTGGCCAATTGTGAACGGTCGTGGAGGCAAATGGAGGATCTGCCCCGACCGTTGACGTTATGTCCGAACAGCAAGATGATATCGGGTAACGCTCGCGCCATTCACACTGCTCAGAGGACGACACGGTCGCCCAACCGCACACCATATCGAGCGAATCATGATCCTGGTACTGTACGCCCTTGATCGGCCGCGATAGCGAACGAAGGTCAGGTGCTTCTTGTTGCGCGTCCAGATGTGCCGCTAGTGACGCTCAACGGTGCTGGAGGCGGGGAAGACCTATCGCGCTGCGAGTCGCCGCCGATCTGAGCAAGGATTTCGAGGAAACGTTCGATTCATCCCACCTTCGCGACGACATGAGAACCTCAGCTGGTTCTCCTACGATTGCAGCGTCGGTCTGGTCGGTTTGAGCGATCAGACGCTTACTTTGGCGGGACTATTGCGCTATTTCTCCGGTCGTCTCTCGCTCCTCATCGTCGACAACTTCGAACAGGTGATGCCGGCAGCCGCTGATGTATCAGGAGCTCTGGCGCACCGCCCTGAGCTGACAATCCTCGCAACAAGTCGGGAACCCCTCCGCATCGAGGGAGCATGAGTTCCTGATCCTTCCGCTGGCTGTTCCATCGCGTCCCTCACCTAATGAGGTTGGTGCGGCAATCAGAGTCGATGCAGCTTCGAGCAACGGGCGAGGGTACGGAACGATTTCTTGATCTCACCAGAAAACGTCGAAACGGTGGCGGAGATTTGCATCCGGCTGGACGGACTTCTCCCCGCCATCGAGCCGCTGCCGCCAGAGTGAAGATCCTCTCCCCAGGCGATTCTGTCTCGACTGGTCGACCGGCTCGCATTGCTCAGCCGTGATGGGCGGGATGCACTGACCGGTTGCGCACGATGCGACGCGGTCGGTTGAGCTATGACCTTCTCACCGATGAAGAGCGCGCGTTGTTTCGCCATCTTCTCGGTTTTCGCTGGTGTACCCACCGAGATGGCTGCAAGTCTCCTTGCCAATCCCGATGTCGCCCAGCCCATCGACCTATTCGAAGGTAGATGTCCCTCCTGCTGGACAAGAACCTGCTCGTCCAGGTCGATCAGACTGCGGGAGAACTGAGATCTTGCATGGGCGGGAGACCAGCTCCCGAGCATATGCCCTCGAACAGCTCGATGCCCACGGCGAGGCTCACGCCACCTGAGACGCTCTCGCAGCATGGCTCATCGATCGAACCACGACCGCATCTGATGAGCAGTGGGGCCGAACCAGCGAACCTGGACGACCTTCTTCGAATTGAGGTCGACGCAATCTCCGGGCAGTTATCGCCTGGCTGCTCGAACAGGGGCGATGTCGACGGTGCAAGCTGGATGATCGCCAATGCGTCGCGCTGCTGGTACATACGTGGAAACTTTGAAGGATGGTCGAAGAAGAACGAGCCCTCGTGTTGGGAGATGCGATTGATCGGGACGAAGCGGCACCGCCTGGAACTCAGTGGCAGTGGTTCCTGTTTCACATGGGCGAAATCGATCGGGCAATGGCGATGTTGTTGATAGTGCGTGCACGAGCCAACGTCGCATTGAGCGATCCCTTGGCATCGCCGCCCAATGCCGCCACCCGGGTTTATCGATGATAGTCTTGCCGATCTGACGACGCGGTCGCTCACTCGAGGCGGCGTTGGGATTTCCCACGCTCGGCCGGATATCGCGCCATGGGAGGCGTTCGCGCTCAACAGCCTGGGACATGCGAACTCTCGAACTGGGCAATATCGACCAGGCCGAAAGGCACTTCTCGACGAAGCGCTGTCAGTGTTCCTGCAGGACGGCAACTCCGCTTATGCCGGCATGATATTGACAACCGCTTTCAAGATCGCCCGAGCCTGGAGGCGATCCCAGGCACGCCCGTAGTCTCTTCGTAGAGAGCCTTGCGCTTCGTTGGGAGCACCAGAGCGAATTGGGCCAGGGATGTCTACGCGGGCTCGGCCAGATCGGAAGTGCTGGTAGGGCGACACGAGGAAGCGGCTCAGCTGTTCGGCGCAGCTGATGCGCTGCGCGAGGCAATTGGCGCAGAGTTGCCAGGTCCGCACCCCGCCACGCGCAGGCGCGCACCACAGCCTGCAGACACCTGGGCGACGATCGCCTCGCAGCCTGTTGAACACGGCAGACAAACACCCTTGAGGAGGTCGCCACGGTCGTTCGAACCGGACCTGGACGTGACTGCCGCTCGGCCAATCGAAATTGCGCAGGAAGCCTTCGACCTTACAAACCGTGTGAGAGAGAGGTCCTTCGGCACATTTCGCATCGGCCGCTCGAACAAGCAGATCGCAGAGGCGCTCTTTGTCAGCGAGCGGACAGCCCAAACACACGTCCAGCAGCATTTCGACAAGATGGACGTCAACACACGCGCTGCTGCTGCCGCGCTTGCGGTGGAACACGGAATAGAGTAGCTACCTGCCGGTTTGACCATAAATTGACGGCAAGCAACAGCAGCATCATGATGATGGCCTCGGTCAGCGAATCAGCCAACTCGGAGCCGGATCGTAAGGAGCATCTCGACAATTGAGCTCCATATTCCTTTGCCACGCACGCCACTGATCGGTCGCGAACGGGAGCGCGACACCATCGCCGCGCTTCTGCTACGAGACGATGTGCCGCTCGTCACCCTGACTGGTCCCGGCGGGGGCCGGCAAGACCCGTCTGGCGTTGCAGATCGCGGCCGATCTGGTCGATAGGTTCGAAGGCAATGTGATTTCTCCCGCTGGCTGCGATCCGCGAACTGCAACTTGTGCTACCTGCCATGGCGCAAGCGCTTTGCTGACGGTCTGTGAGTAGTCACCCAGACGGCTTGCTGGCCTATCTTGCTGGGCGCAACTTCTTGCTGTGATCGACAACCTCGAACAAGTCATGGCGGCTGCGCCCGAACTCTCCGATTTGCTGGCCCACAGTCCAAACCTCACCATGCTCGTAACCAGTCGCGAGCCGCCGCACATCGCCGGCGAGCATGAATTCCCTGTGCCCACCATGTCGCTTCCCGCGCGACATTCCACGGTCGATCAGTTGTTGCCTCGGAATCGGCCCGGCTTTTCACGCAACGCGCCCAAGCGGCTGATCCCGACTTTTCCGTCACACCAGAGACAGCCGCGACGGTCGCGGACATCTGCATCCGGCTCGATGGATTCCCGCTGGCGGTCGAGCTCGCTGCTCCAGGGTGAAGTTCCTCTCCCGCGGGCAATCCAGGCACGGCTGGTCGACCGGCTGGCGCCTCAACCGGGAAGGGCGCGATGTGCCTGACCGGCTGCGCACGATGCGCGATGCCGTCGCCTGAGCAGACCTCTGTCTGACGACGAAAGTGTGCTTTTTCGCCGGCTCGCGGTCTTTCCCGGCGGCCGCACTACCGAATCGGCGGCTGCTGTCCTTGGCCAAATGGAAAACGAACCAGAGTTCGCACCGTCTGAAGGGATCATATCGTTGGTCGACAAGAGCCCTAGTGCAGATCGATCAACCATCCGGCGAATCGCGATTTGACGCTCGAAACCGTGCGAGCCTATGGCCTGGAGCAACTCGCATTCCACGACGAGGCAGACACCGCCATGAGTGCCCTGGCGGAATGGCTGGTTCATCGACCGACTAGGCGTCTGGCAGAACAGAAGTTCGGTCCCAAGCAGGCGGAATGGTCCGCCTTCTTCTGATGCCGAAATCGACAACGTGCGATCCGCGCTCACGTTCTTGCTGAACAACGCGATCTCGAGCGGGCCAGCCATCTTGCCATCGCACCCGCGCGCCATTGGTATACGAAAGGAACTTCACCGAATCACGCTCCCAAGGAGCAGGTGCTCGTGCTCGACGATCTGATCAAGCCCGGGTCCATTGCGCGGATGGTTGCTGTCCGTAGCGGCTCAGCTCTCTAACCAGAGAGCCGAACGCGCAGCGGATATTTTGGGAGCCCTTGCTCGCGATGAGCGTCGCTGAAGGTGACGACTTCTTCTTGTCGCGCAGACACTTCATGTCATGGGAGCGCCGACACGCATGGATGGGGGGATCGAACCGCTGCGTAGATGCGTTCGAGCGATCGATGGTGCACTATCGTCGAGCAAACCGCCGTTCTGGATCGTCCAGGGACTGCAGGGGCTTGGGCATGCCAACTTCGAGCAAGGTAAAGATCACCCTCGCGGAACAACAGTTCGAGGAAGCGCTGGTGTTCACGCGTGCTGATGGCAACGACTTTGGGCAGGGAATGGTGCTGTCCCATCTGGCAAAGGTCGCGCGCAGTCGCGGCGATTTTCAACGGGCAGAACAACCTCTATCGGGAAAGCCTTGCGTTCCGCTGGAAATTGGGCGACAACCTGGAACAGCTATTGCCTTCGAGGGTTGGGCCGCATCTTCGCCGCGTCCGGCTCGTACGAGCGGGCAGCGGTCACACCGGGCGCCGATCAGCCTAAGCCGCCTGATTGGGGCGATCCCTCCTCCAAATCGAAGTCGTTACGACCAAGAAGCCGAGCGACTCGGCACGTAGATGGGACAAGAGCGCATGCAAGCGCTCTGGCGAACAGGAGCCATTACACTACTGCAGGAGATCGTTGGTGAACTCTGCGCATCGACTCGCGCCACCGGCAGCATACCCCGTTCCATCCGACGCCAATGGACCGCAGTTCGGTCTGATTCCCACGTGAGATCGAAGTCCTCCGGCCTCGTTCGGGACGGCCGCTCCAATCGGGAAATCGGCGAACAGCTTTTTCGTCAGGCGAGCGCACCGCGCAGACACACGTACAGCACATTCTCGCCAAGCTCGGACGTCAATAACGGCTGGCGGCTGCCGCGTGAGCGGTCGAACTGGAGATCGTCTGACACGTTATTACCACCGATACGTCATTACGTATGGATGGGAAGGCGACACCGTCGGGCGTGAAATCCGCCGATCGGCGGACGACCATCGAACCGCGGGAACCTAGGATGTCAGTAACCCCGGCAAGCCAACCGGGATGGCAATTCGACAAGCGCTTGCCCCACCTGACGACAGGAGACCGACGATGAACTACCGAAGCCACATTCCAGACGTCGATATCCCGAATGCTCCATTTCCGACCGTCGCGCTGCGCAACGCCACTCGTCTCGCGGATAAGCCCGCGTTCATCGATGCCGAATCCGGACGGATCGTGATCTTTGAAGCGAACTTCGCCACCAGGTCGATCGCGCCGCCGCCGGTTTGCATGAACGAGGGTGCGAAAGGGCGATGTGGTCGCGATGTTCGCCTCAACAGCATCGACTATGCCATCGCGTTCTATGCCATCACCTCACTTGAGCGATCGCGGCACTCGCCAATCCGACCTGGACAGCCAACGAGCTGGGAACCCAACTCTCGCGCCAATCGGCCCGCTTCATGCTCACGACATCCGCGGCGCTGCTCGATACGGTGCAGGCGGCGAATGCCCCATTGCTGACGAACGACCGGATCGTTGTTCCTGGCGAGCACCCAACGCTGAGGACATTCGACGAACCGTTGGCCAGCACCGCATCGGTTCCCGTGGTCGATATCGATCCGGAGCGGACATCGCCGCACTGCTCTGCTCCAGCGGAACGACTGGCATGCCCAAGAGCGTCATGCTCAGTCATCGAGCGCTGGTCGCCACCGGCGCTGTTGGCGCGGTGCTCGAAGGTGTCCAGAGCATGATGTCCTGGCGGACAGCTTCCCCTGTTCCATGCCTTTGGCGTGTTGATCAATCTGCCTCCGGCCCGATGGCCGGCGCGACCAGCGTCATCATCTCCCGCTTCGATTTCGAACGGTTTCGCTCGTCCAGACCTATCGCATGACCAAGTCTTACGCCGCCACCGTTGATCGTGCATCTGGCAAAGAACCCTATCGTCGACAACTATGACCATCGTCGCTCGCGTTCATCCTTTCCGGGCGGCTCCACTTGGCGGAGATGTCCAGGAACTCGTCCGGAACGCAAAGGTTGCCTCGTCAAACAGGGGTATGGCATGAGCGAAGGGTGCCAACGCTGGATTCGTCCCAACGACCTCGCCGTTCGAGAAACAGGGATCCGCCGGTAAGCTCACATCCAGAACTGAAGCGCGGGTCGTCGATCCGGGAAAGCGGTCAGGATCTTCCCACTGGCGAGCGCGGCGAGCCTCTGGATGCGCGGGATTCAAATGATGTCGGGCTATCTGAACGATCCTGAAGCGACTGCGGCAACCCTGATTCCGATGGCTGGCTCCACACGTATGATATCGCCTATGCCGACGAAGATGGCTATTTCTACGTTGTCGACCGGCTCAAGGAACTCATCAAATACAAGGGCTATCAGGTCGCTCCGGCAGAGCCTGGAAGCCATCTTGCTGACTCATCCGGCGGTAGCGGACGCGCCGCCGTGCGCTATCCAGACGATGATGCAGGGGAGATTCCCAAAGCATTTGTGGTCGCCCGAGCGCCGGTCGAAGCCGATGAACTGATGGCCTGGGTGGCTGAACGGGTGGCGCCATATAAGAAGGTGCGCATGGTGGAGTTCATCGACGTCATTCCGAAATCACCATCTGGCAAGATCTTGCGTCGCGAGTTGATCGCCCGCGACCGGCAGCCAACGCCGGTATTGGTGTAGCGCCATGATCGCGCTGGCCGGTGTTCAAGACGCCGCGCGTCCTGTTTCAATGCCTGCCCCTGGAACAGGTCGCAGCGAGCAGATGTTCCGCGCGCAGGTGAACGAGCAGCGTCTCTATTCAGGAGCAGCACTGGCGGTCTCGGTCAGTGGCTGTGGTGGTGCTTCGATCTGGTGATCGGGTACGCCGATACACAGCGGGCCACACCTGTTGACGCGGAATCGCTCTTCCCAATGTTCTCCGGTTCCAAGCCGCTCGGTGCGGTGGCATTGTGGCAGCAAGCCGAGAAGGGTCGTCTTTCGCTGACGATCGGGTGGCCGATCATTGGCCGGCGTTCGGGAGCAACGGCAAAGACGTGGTTCTGGTTCGGCACATTCTCTGCCACCGCGGCTTTCCGTCGACCCCAGAGCCGCTACCGCGCGCAGCCTGGGACCATGCGCAGCACGTGAATCGCATCCTCGGAACGCTCACGCTGGAAACTCGCCCCGGCGTCACCAGCAGCTATCACTTTCACCTGTATTCGGGTGATTGCGGAATTGATCCGCACCGTCGATGGCCGCACGTACCAGTCCTATCTCCGCGAGGAGATTCTGAACCCGCTTGACTCGAGCAGAGTCATATCGTGGTTTCTCCCGATCTGGAAGAGCGTTGCGTCGCTTCATGCCACTGATGGCACGGACGAATGGGGTGTCGAGGTCATACGCTCGATGGACGATGATCCGATCTAATGCGCGGTCGTGCCTGGTGGCAGCCTGGTATCGACCGCGGCCGATATGGCGCGCTTCTACGCCGCGATCGCGCTCGGTGGCGCTATCGATGGCGCTCAAATCCTCCGCCCCGAGACGGTTGAACGGATGTTGGAGGTGGCCGTGCTGGACGAGATCGATCCATCGTTCGACCTTCCCGTGCGCCGATGCTACGGATTCGAACTTGGCGGCCTGAACGAGCCACGCCGGCACTGGCCGGGAGCAACCAGCACACTCCGGACCTTTTGGCATGGTGGCATGGGATCGTCAGTTTGCTGGGGAGACCGCGACATGGGTCTGGCCGTGGCGTTTCTGACGAACGGCATACGACGTGACAAGGGCGGGCGCAATCGCCCGGCGTGACCTTTCAGACGCGATCCGAAGTGCGTTCCTTGGCACGAACGCTCTTCGGGAGCGGCACACGCTCCCTGGCGCGGACCGCTATGGCGCAGATGTCGTTTCGACCACACCGCGCAGGATCCCTCCATGACGAAGCTTCCCAATTACGACTTTCATCATCGTCGGCGCGGGACCAGCAGGGTGCGTACTGGCCAATCGCCTTCTTCCGACCCAGCCCGTTCGGTGCTGCTGATCAAGCCGGTCCAGACTACGGATCCGATCTCGCCGATTGGCCGGTGGAACTGTTGAACCCGCTGACGTCCTGACCGATTCCCACCCGGGGGTACGAGCACAACAGAGACGCTCGACCATCAGCTCGAGTTGCCGCGCGGCCGGGTGGTCGGAGGCAATGTCGACCATGAATGGGTGCATCTGGATGCGCGGATCGGCCGAAGATTATGACGACTGGGCGTCGATGGGGAATCCCGGCTGGGGGTTCGACGACTTGCTGCCCTGGTTCCAGAAAGCCGAGGCTGATCTCGCTCGGCGGAAAACTGCAATGGCCCAGACGGCTCCCGTTCCGACTCTCGCGTGCCCGCATCACAGTGACACCGCTCGACCGTGCGCTGATCGCATCGGCAAACGAACTGGGATTCGAAACCATCGCCGATCTGAATGGTGACAGAGAGCAGTCTCCCGGCATTGGTCCGACCCCAAAGAACATCCGCGACGGGGTCCGGTTCAATGGCGCGCTCTCCTATCTCGCTCCCGTTCGCGAGCGCGCGAATCTGACGATTCTCCCCAACACGACCATCGACCGCGTCGTGATCGAGGATGGCCGCGCCTCAGGGGTTATGACGAGCGGCGGTTCAGCGATCTCGGGACGCACGATCATTCTGTCCGCCGGCGCCTATGGTTCTCCGGCGATCTTGCTTCGATCGGGAATCGGACCGCGCGCCGATCTGATGGCATTGGGGATTCCGGTCGTCGCGGATCTGCCCGGGGTCGGCGCTGGATTGATGGACCATCCACTCGTCAACGGGCTCATGGAATGCGCCAATTGCGCCGGGCGCGGCGCCCGATGCGGTGACATTCACGCCGCTCCTGATCAAGGCGCGCAGTAGCCAGGTGAGCGACGAGATCGACCTGCATATCTACCAGGGCCAGTCGTTCGACGAATCGAGCGGTCAATGGCGGCTCTGGCTCTCGATCTCGCTGCAATTCGCCCGCTCGCATGGCCGGTTGCGTTTGACCTCGCGTGACCCAGAGGCGCCTCTGGACATCGATCACGCCTATTTCAGCGATCCGGCCGATCTCGCCGCGCTGGCGGACGGTGTGGAGTTGGTCAACCGGTTGGTGTCCACCGGTCCCCTGGCCGAAATCGTGCAACCGTTGCCGGAGAGCACACTCACCTGGTCGTCGCGAGACGAGCTCGAACGCAAGGTTCGCTCCCAGGTGGGCACCACCTTCCACCCATCCAGTAGCTGCCGGATGGGTCCCGCAAGCGACCCGATGGCCGTTGTGGATGCACACGCCCGGGTGTACGGTGTGGATGGCCTGCTGGTGGTGGATGCCTCGATCTTTCCCACGGGGCCCCGCGTGAACCTGCATTGCCCCATCGTTGCCGCGGCCGAGAAGATTGCCGCAGAGCTTGCAGCCGACGCCTAGCGCGTTCCGCCAACGCATCGGCGATCGAGCACATCGGGATCCCCATAACCACCCGTTCGGAAGCGAGCCGAACATGATGTCACGCTTTTCTCCCGCTCCAACCGTCTCTCTTTCCAGAGTGGCGCGAACGCATAGGCGACGATCCGATGCAGGCTCACAGGTCGTCCGATACCGGAACTGCCTCAGAGCCGACCGCACCCAGCGACAACGTCCTGGTGGCGGAGGCGCGTATCGATTCGTGCCGATTCGAACACTTTTCGATCGGTACTGGAGTCCGTGCTGCGTTTCTGTCTGGTCCAGTGGAACGATAAAGCAGCTGCCGAACGCGGCCAGTCAAGCGTTCCTCAGCGCGCATCGCAATCTGCATCGCTTCAAGGAATCGACGAATCGTCATTTCGCTGCTGGCTCTTCGCCATTGCCCGAAACACCACTCGAGACATGCATCGTTTGTCACATCGGCACCCCACCGCGTCCAACTCAGCGAAGCGAAACTCGTGGATCCGGCAAAGTCTCCGGAAGATGCGGCGCTGGATTCAGGTATCAAAACCGTCTCCTCCAGCAGTTGCTCCCTGACTTTACCTGACGAGCAGCGGCAACTCATCGAAGCTGCGCGCCGCTGGATTGACCGCCGCCGAAATTGGCGTCGTACTGGGCAAATCCGAAACCGCGGTGCGGCAAGCGCAGTCGCGCCTGATCCGATCGCTGCGCGCGCGGTTCGATGTCTCCTCGGCCGATGGGGTGATGCGCCATGCCTGAGCAGTTCGCCCATGGATCTGCCGACTGGGACCGGCGTGGTGTCTCCGGAAACAGCAATCCCGCACAGCGAGCCCGACGACCGCTTCATTCTGGCCATCGAGCGTCTCTTTCCCAGTCCGGCATCAGATCAGGCAAAGGCACGTGCACGAGCTCGCATTCTTGACACGAAGCGGCCGAGATCGACGCAGCGTCAGTTGTTGTTCCGGGATGCGCTCATACTCCCGAAGCCAGTCGATCCTGCCGGCGAGTCTGACGCGGAGCCATCGGTGGTTTGGCAGCGGCGATGCTGTTGAATTCCAACTGCTTGGCGCTGGGCTCTGGTTTGTCGGGCGCTCGATCTGGCGTGGTCAGCGTCGGAGAACGAGCACGTCATCCCGGCGGCGTCCGATCGACTGGGCGACGTCCCGATATGCAGCATCGACCCCGGCCGATCCAATGCGGACCCGGTCCGGGCATCGAACGCCAGCCAACGATCGCCTGGGAATACCCGGTGAGCGGAACGATTAGGCGCGGCTCCGATCGTTGTCGACGAGGTCGCCTGCTTTGGCTCCTCCTCGCACCTTCCCAACAAGCCAAGCAGGTGCTGGCGGTCCGCGCCAACGACGGCGAGCTCATCTGGTCGACGCCGACTGAGCACACGCTATCAGCGGATTCAGCGGCCTCGACCCAGCTCGATCTACGTGGTCGTGGCGGAGTCGCTTTATGCCCTCGACTCCTACGCCAGACGAACGCTGGCGAACCCACTTCGCAGTGATGAGCCTATCGATGCCGTGGTACGGCTCGCTCGCTGGACGGACGGAACCTGGTCGTTTCGAGCGGGTCGCCGATGTCGGTCGCTGCTGTTGACGGAACATTTTCGTGGCGCGCTCCTCGGACGAATGGGTGGAAGGCGAAGAGCACGTCTATGCAGTCTCACCAGACGATGGCACCGTGCGCTGGGAAACCACCGGCCACGCGGACCTGCAGGAGGCAGCACTCGCGCTTTCGCTCGCCGATGGATCGGTCGCGTGGACCCATCCGGGGACACCGGCGTTTCTCGGACCGTCGTACGTCGATGGAACTGTGTTCTACGGAGAGCACGTCCGCGCGGGTGATATTGCGCTCGATGCTGCCACGGGCCGTGAGGAATGGCAGGCGAAGATGGCATCGACCGATGAGTTCGATGGCCGCAGTTCCCCTTCGGTTACGTCGGATCTGGTCGTTGTCGCCACTGTGTCAGGCGTCGTGGTCGGAATCGATCGCGGCAATGGCGAGATTCGGTGGAGGGAGAATGCCGTTTCCGGCCCATCGATGGTCTTCGGCGATCGTCAGTGCCTATCTCTGGGGACGTTGCGTGGCAGGCGCCTACTCCGAGATTGCGGCTCGATCTACCGATCAGTCAACGCTCTGGTCATTGCCCAGTCTCCGTGCATAGTTGGGGATCAGCCCCCTCATAATTTCAGACCAGACATTCGTTGCCACCCTCGTGGAGTCAAAGACACCGGGAAGCTCGTCGCGCTGCGATCGCCCCAGCCAGGCTCATTCATTCAGTTGACCAACACGTTCATCGCCCAGCATGTTCGGGAGGGTCGCCATGTCGCTGTAAACTCCGCGTTCTCTGCTTGCTTGCCGTGGCTGCGATTGCCTGACGGCATCGCACCACAGGACCCTGTTTGGGCGGCCGTTCACCGATCCGTTCCGAGCGAGGTTCTCGCCAGCGTGCGCGCCTGCCTGGCGTGCGTCGACCGCTTCATGATCGACGGCAATCTGGACGACCTCTGAAACGCTCGACCAGCCAGGTTCGGACACAGGCTCGATCCCTGGCCGGCGGTCGATCTCGAACAGCGGGACATTGCGGCGCTGGCGTTTCGCGCCACCTTCCCCAACCTCCGCGTGTCACTGACGGGCGTCGAAGCCCAGCGACGACGCTTTTCTCGTGAACATCGAAGAGAACGACGGCGCGCCGTTCGTTCCTGCCCGGACTCGAGGAAACAACGACCGATCCGCCGCTCGAACCAGGCACCCTCATCGAGCTCGATGAAACAGAGCGTCGTTCGGGCCGGTTCATCAGCACCAGGCGCCATTGCCCTGACCGCCGGACGCCAACGCTCCGTTCCGCATATCCGCGTCCGCGACGCTCGTCGCCGCTCTGATCGAATTGACACCCGCCACCAGCATGGCGAGCGGTATCTGGCAGTTCACGCCCCGGAGCTGGTCGTTGCCGCAGACGGAAGCCTGCGCGTCAGCGGCGCCGGGCGCCTACTCCGTGCTCGCCAGGGGCAGCGACCGGTGGCGCGCGTTGGGAGCGGATCAAACCGTCGTAGGTCGGGCCTGGAGACCTGCTTTCCATCGCAAGCGGACACGCAGTCTTGACAATGACCTCCAGCGAGCCAGCCCACCTCATCGTTGCTGCAGTCGATTCGCTGAACACCCACCAACCCTCCGAGCCCGAAGGAGGACGGTCCGCTCCGGGGAATCTGACGACGATGATCGCAACAGCGGATGCATCGATGGAGACCTGGTTCGGTTCGATCGAATCGGCCACGCAGAGCACCGCTCGCTCCGGTTCGGGCTGGGCAACGCTCCAGCCAACCTGGATCGTCTCACCGTCCGATGCGCAGCCGGAGGTTGTAGCGGACGACGTCCCCTCGATCGTGCTCGATCTTTCTCCGCAAACAGCGAGCGCTACCGGTGCGCAACCATCGCCAAGCGCTTCCGGTGATCCCGAGGTAGCCCGGGTCCTGCTGCTCTTGCGCTTGGTTCCCACGGATGGCGTGCATTCGTGAGTCGGCGTGCTTCATCCTTCCCGGGTTCGATGGCGGAAAACTGCGAGAATGTCATGTAAAACGACCCAGGTTGACAGGAGCGAAGCACCCAATGACCTGGAGTCTCACCATCGCCGATATTCTGCCCGCCAAGCGCACCATCTTGTGGCAGTTGGCCAAGCAAGCCGGGGTTACCGCCGCGGTCGTGAGCATGCCAGAAAGGCCAGACGATCCACCGGTCTGGAAGTTCGAAGCCCTGCTGCGGCTGAAGCAAGTTTCGCGGACGACGGTATCGATCTGCAAGTGATCGATCCCCGCTGCATCCGTGATCATGGAGACCGATCAAACAGGGCACCGACCAGTTCGACTGGGCGCTCGACCGCTTCTGCGAAATGATCGACAACATGGGCCGCGCCGGTATTCCAGTGATGTGCCACAACTTCATGGCCGGGCTCGGTTGGCTGCGCACATCCATGGCGCTCCCCAGACGCGACGGCGCATTGGTGCAGCTGCCAATGTGAGACCGTGCAACGCGCGGCGGCCTAAGCGAATTCGGCGAGATCTCCAGAAGACGGGCTTTGGGAGCGGATGGAAATCTTCCTCAAGCGGGTCGTGCCTGTCTGAAAAAGCCGGAGTCAAGCTGGCGAGTGCATCCCGACGACCTGATCTCTCCGGTGCGCAGCGTTGGCCGCATCCTGACGAGTCCGGACAACTTGCAACAGGTCATCGATCTCGTTCCCAGCCCGAACAATGGCATTACCTTCTGCGGGGTCGATCTCGACCATGGTGGTCGACATGCCAAGAGATCCGCCTTCGCCGGTCAGAACAAGGTCTTCTTCATCCACTTCCGCGATGTCGATGGCAATCCGGCGAAGTTCCGCGAAACGTTCCACGACGCCGGGCAAACCGATATGTTCGAAACCATGCATACCTGGCGCGATTGCCGGTCTGGCCCATTTCGAGTCGACCACATTCCCACTCTGGCCGGCGAGGCCAATCTGTCACCTGGCTACGACGTCATGGGCCGGCTCTATGCCGCCCGGCTGCCAAAGAGCTTGATGAAAGGGTCAACAGACCGGCTGATCTCACCGCCCACGCGGATCGTCCAGTTCCGCCGCTCACCGGAGGGCGGACGAAGAAATGGCGTGAGTGCCGTATCATGCTTCCGAGCATTCGGTGCAATTTCCTTCTGTCCTGTCCGCGCTCGGGAGTGCTTGATGTCGACAACCCAAGATCGAGGTCTATCGAGATCTGTTCGCGAATGTCTGGCTTCGGCTCAAGGAACGATGGGCGACGTCACGCCGGAGCAGGCGCACTGGCAACCCCTGGGCCGGGTGGTGCCCATAGCCGGGCACTACATTCACCACCTGACCGCCGAAGACGCAATCATCAACTTCGGCCTGCGGGTGTCACCCCTCTTCTGATGGGCGAGTGGGCGAGCCCGCCGCGGGTATCCAGGCCCATGCCGTTTCCGGACCCTGGGATAACTGGGCGCGGTCGTTGACCCGTCGATCTGGACGCGGCGCGTGTCTGCGCGCAGGCAGTCTATGCCAACACGGACAGCTATCTCGCTGGACTGGACGACGATCAGCTTGCAGTCGTCGCGGACTACGGCCATCGGATTCGGGGAACAACCGCTGTCATACATCCTGAATCAGGTCCTTACGGATGGGGCTGCGCACTGCGGGGAGATCTCCTGCATCAAAGGGCTGCAACAACAACAGGGCTACCCCTTCTAGTCGCCGGCGCGAAACCGGTGCGTCTTCCAGACCATGCCGCGGCTCGCCGCTGCAGTCAGCTCATCGTAGCTATCCAGCGCGGCGACTCCGCCGGTTTCGTCTCGCGTGTAGATCCAACCGTTGCCGGTCAATGGCGGCGTCGCCTGGTTCAAATCGAGGTCGATTTTTCCCGGGGATAGCGACTCGCCAAAGCTCGGCGCCGGTGACTGGATCGAGACCAAGCAGACGGGTGTCGCTGCCCACCAGAAGTACACCGTCGACCATCGGGCGCTCCTGCCGAGAAATCACCCGTCGGGACACTCCAGCGCATCTCCCCAATCAGCGCATCGAGCGCTGCGGTGGGCGCCACCGAATCCGTTGCTGCTCACGTAGAGCGTTCCGTCGACTACGAACGGCAATCCCGTCGGGGGATACGTGCCGGTCCCCGGGTCCTGCTCGCCCATCGAAGCGCGCCAGCGTTCTGCTCCTGTCTCAGGGTCGTACGCAACCATCTGCCCGTTCACGCGAAGGGAACGTAGAGCACGCCTCCTCCAGCCCCCACCGGACCAGTCACGGGATTGTCTGCTCCTCTGACACCCAATCGTTCTCCCCAGTGGCGGCATCGACTGCGACAATGCGCCCGCCATCGAACCCGGTGGACACGAAGACCGTGTCGCCTTCGACGAACGGCGCACCGCGCGACGGTTTCTGCAGATCGACTTCCCACGCGATCGCGCCGCTGGCTGCATCGAGTGCCAGCAGGACAGCATCGCCCCGGTTCACGAAGAAGAGCGTGCCATTCGCATAGGTGACCGCATCGATCGGCGTTGCCGGGAGCTCCCGGTTTTCGACATCGGTCCGCCAAAGCTCATCGCCGGTTTTCGCGTCCACGGCATAGACAACGCGCCGCTGCCGACCAGACTTCCTATCTCTGCGTAGACAACTCCATCCACCACGATCGGATCGGCAGACGCGCCTCTTCGGGCACATCGTGCGTCCAGCGCACCGCGCCAGTTGCGGGATCGAGCGAAACGATCTGGCCGCCGGGATCGTCCGGAATCCCGATGACTGCGACCAATGTCGCGCCGTCATCTGGAGATATCGAGACCGTACGCGGCGCCATCGGCCAATGCGTACCGCCAGCTGAGTTGCGGGGACGCCATTTGGCGGCCGCGCCGCCTCCACTCAACGATCGACCCAAGAACCATCACCAGAACCGCGCAATAGGTACTTTTCAAACGGTGAATCATCCTGCAATCTCTTCACTACGACGGAAACCACTAATCGCATTCACAAGGCGCGTGCGAGCGCCCAATCAGAGCGAACGCGCAACCGGCAGGGTACCGCCAATCGCATTGTCAGGAAAAGGGAGGGATCGACGCGATGCACGAAGCCGACGAACTCGCTTCCCCGCATGGTGCCGGTGGTTGCGCCCGTCAGGAGGGCATGCCGGCGAGGTACAGCCGGTCGAGCTCTTTTTCGATCTGGTCTACGCGCTCGCGGTCACGCAACTGACCCATCACCTGCTCGAAGCGCTCAGCTGGAAGGGTGCTGGAGACGCTGCTGGCGCTGCTTTGGGGTGTGTGGGCGGGCTGGATCTGCATCACGTGGATCTCGAACTACTTCGACGTAGCCGCGCGCGGCCGGTCCGGCCGGCGGTGCTCGTTGCGGCATTCGGTTTAAAGCTCGCTTCCTCGATTCCTGAAGCGTTCGGGGAACGGGCGGGATTGTTCGCCGCGGCGGTCGTCGTCCTCACCGTTGGCGCTCCGGTTCTCGGCCTTCTGGCGGTCGGCCTGCCCACCCGCTCCGGATGGTGTCTTGTTCGGGTGGCGGTTTGGGATGCGCTCGTAGGTATCCTGTGGTTGGCCGGCGCTGTTGCTGACGATTATTGGCGGCTCGAATGTGGCTTCTGGCCTCCGTGGTCATCGGGATCTTCGTCATCTACCTCGGCTTTCCGCTGCCTGGATTGGGACGCAGCCGCACAACCGATTACATCGATTACCGGTCTTCACATGCAGAGCGGTGCCTGCTGTTCATCATTCTGGCCATTGGCGAATCGGTGCTCATCACTGGCGCGGGGTTTCGGGAGCTGCCCCACTCCCGTGAGACCTGGACCGCCTTCACCGTGGCGTTTGTCGGTAGTGCTTCGCAATGTGGTGGATTCATTTCTTCGACCGCACCATCGAACTGGCGCGAGCGCGCATGGGCACGGCAGCCGATCCAGGACGCCTGGGCGTCCTCGCCTACACCTTCTATCACATGTGGGCTACGGTCGCCGGCATCATCGTCGCCGCCGCCGGCGACGAACTCTCACTCGCGCATCCGGACGAGACGGCAGGCCGGGCGACAGTCCTCGTTCTTGGGGACCTGCGCTTCTTCCTGCTCGGCAATCTGCTCTACAAGGCAACGATGTTCGGCCGCATCTCACGCGCGCAGGCAGGCCATCGTCTTGCTGATCGACTCATGCTCGTCGTGCAGGGTCGTACCCGACCCGACGTGGCATTCGCGGCAGTCGTCGTCTTGCTGGCGGTCGCCGTTTCGGACCTGTCGAGCGAACTGCGCAGATCGGCTGTCCGTGCCGAGTAGACAAGAAGCGCCGTCCCATACTTCGCGCCGAACCTGGGCGTTTCCGTAGCGTTTCCGTAGCGTTTCCTTTGAGGATGACCGCACCGAATCGACAAAATGCCGGCATCTATGTCAACCCACGCGCCGAATGACGCCTGATGATCGATCCCACACCTCCATTGGTCGTACGTTCAAGTTGACGTGAGGGCACGCGTTCAGTACCGTCGAATTATGCGCTCGCCGGTAACGGCGATTTCACGCTGTGGAAACCGGGAGCATGCGCCAACCCGCAACTGGCGTATGCCGGGCAACGACAAAGGGAATGTGCAATGAAGAGAGGATTCCTCGCGTTACTCCTTCTCGCCGCGATGGCGCTTAGCGCCGTGCAACAGCCGCAACAGGCAAGCGCGCAATCGTGCGGCCCGTGCCCGGCACGCCCATGTGACCCAGAGCCTCAATCTGCGCGCTTCACGGCCTCGAGTTCTTCGGTAGTGTTGGCAGTGATGCCAGCCGGGTCGACCCCGGTTGGTACCCGGACTGGTATCAGCGCTACCGGATATGCCCGCGTCCGCTACGGCTCGACCTACGGCTACGCGTTCGCTGACCATGCTGCTCTACCCGGCCTGGGGTACGCCACCACGGCGGTGAATCTGCCACGGCGGGCTGGCACCAGCTACAGCGTGCTGCTCGTGATTCCCAGAAATGGGCCGGTGACGGTACTGTCTGGCCCGACCTCGAACGGCTGGTACAACGTCCAGTACGGCACGGTGGCCGGATACATCATCAGCACCTACCTCGCCTTCCAGGACAACAATGTCAGCTTCGTCCCGGGTGAGACGCCGCACACCACCACGTCACTGCGGCTGCGCCAGCGCTGGCACCGGTTACGGCACCATCGCGATCCTCCCCGCTGGCACGGTGGTAACGATCATCTCCGGCCCGATCTTTGCCAACACGTACGGCTGGTATCGGGTCTCTCCACGACCCTACGGCACTGGCTGGGTCGGAGACTATCTGCAGTAAAGAAGAAGCCGCCAGCACACCGCACCCGGAAACAGCGACGTCAAATCGACGCCGCTGTTTCCGGCTCCTCAGTTGCAACACCCGGGTGCAACGGTGTGTGCACATCACGCTCCCGGCGTTGTGGCCCTACCAGCTTTCCAACACCGCTCCCAACAGGAAAACGCAGAAAGCCCAAGGCCAAACGCCTGATACCCGCCCATAGCGATCAAACCTCCGCCAATCGCCGCGCCAGCGGCCCCGCCAAAATTGACCATCGATCCCCGTTCAGCAACATCGTGGTTCCTTGCTCGCCCAGGCTCTCCGGTCGACAGCAACAGGGTCACGCCGATTGCGATCAGCGCTTGCCATCGCCATAACCACAATCAGGGCCGACCGCGAAGCCCGGTGATGGCCTGACCCGCCGCTACCGTGGCAAGCGCGGTCACGACGCACATGATGCCCGACGATCCGCGCCGCCACGTGCGATCAATCGTCCCGCAGCGAGCTCCCCGAACGCATAGCCGGTCGCGCCGATGTAGTAGACGAGCCCGATCCCTTTGGTATAAATCATGTTCTGACCCAGGTACACACTCCCAGGTAGGTGAGCACCCCAAGCCAGCAAGATCAGGCGAATTGCGGTTGCCGTCAATGGCGGACTGTCGAAGCGTGACCCAGCACGGGGAGCATAGGCAGCCGTGAACGCCGACTCAGGGATTTCAGACCGGCGGCGGTCTTTGGGAATGACGATAGTGTCGGCACCACCGTGCATACCGCGATTCCGCCGAGCGCAATCATGGCCACCCGCCAGCTGGTGGCGCTGCCGAGGACAGTGAGCCTTGGGATCGATGATCCCGCCAACGTCATCGACCCAACCAGCCAGCTGAGGCGTTTTCCGATCATCCGGCGAAAAGATAGCGCCCACGATAGCGAACAGAATGCCAAACGTCAGCGCGTCCGCGAGCCGCCGACGAGGCTGATGCTCAGCAACCAGGGAAAAGGAGCCAGCCCAGCGCCGGTCACGTTGATGGCGACGCAGCAAACCCCGATGTGGTCGGCGGTAGACGATAGCCGCAGCGATCCGCGACAATCGGACCGATCACCAGCGAGAACGGCGCTCAACAGCACCGTAGACGTGACAACCTGCCCCAGAGAGAAATCCCGACACGCGAGATCCAGAGGCACCTCGAGTAGAACAGGGTCATCGCGAGAAAATTGAGCACACCCATGATCAGGCAGAGGCAAGCAGATGAAATGCGGTTGTTCTGCTTCGATACGTCATCCATACGACAACATCCGATCAGTGATCGAGTGACGAGGCGTCCTGTCCACCCGCAGTGCGTGTGGCCCGGGTGCCTCGATCGTACGAGCCGTGGCCTGAAAGCGCCCGGATCCCCCATCACGGCGACAGTTGGCGCTACAGCGATGCATGTCCTGCGCGCCGATGACCGCGTTTGGCATCGGTATACATACTGATTTCACGGCTACGTCGTTGCCGGGAGTTGTCCAGCGCGGCGCATGGTCCCATCTCGCATTCGTGGGCGTCACCAGCCGATTCTGTCAGTTGACAAATGTCTATACTTCGACGATGAGTCACGACGCTCACCGAACAAACCAGGTCCTACGAGGTCAAGCGCGTGCAGGCCGATCTCGACCTCTCCGTGAAGAGGGTGGCGCGCGTCTTCACGGCGTCAGCGCCAGACTATCGAGCGCTGGGAGGCGAAAGGTTCGCTTCCAGCGAAGGACGCGGCTGGACGCAGACTGCTTGCCGAGGTTGCGCCGAGATCGTCGATTTGGCAGCGATCGTGTTCGGCACCGACAGGATGCGCCGCTTTTCTCGCTCTGCCGCTGCCGGGCTACGACGGCGCGACACCGTTGCAGTTGATCGAACGCCGCCAATCGGGTGCGGTGCTCGCGCTCCTGGCGACGGACTACGACGGCATTGGCCCCCTGACCAATGGCCGATATCGATCGAAACCCTGGCATGGTGTCGTCTACCGGCAGATTCGGCCCAGTCACCCTTTCCGCCGCTCGATACCCATCTGGCAGGCCGTTCGCGCGAGCAGCGCTGAATGCCCCGGTGAGCCGACTTTTGCTGCTCGCGAACTCGCGCGAAACCGCGCGGGCCGAATCGCTGCGCACTTCCAACGAGACCGGCATCCCGAACTCACCTCTCTGCTGCAGGGAACACGGGGTCTACGCCATCGAGCTCCTGGAGCGCGTCTTCGATCTCACCGACGCTGCTGTCATCGACGGGCTGGCGATTCCAGGTACCCAAGTTGCTTTGCCGACCGCGCGGTTGCACGCGCCACGGTAAGGTTCCTGCGCCATGTCCGCGGCGCGCACGGGATCGTCGTGCCGTCACTGGCACTCCGGCAAACCCGCTCACTGGAATCTGGTCGTCTTTCTGAGACATACCGTCGCTGGAAGCGGTGGTCGCCAAACTCAATACCCGCAGACACCTTCCAGCTCGATTCTGGCTGATCGTCGGAACAACTGGAATCAGCGCGCCGATCGCGATGCCCCGGAGACCCGTTCGCGGAGCCTCCTCCTATACTCTCCCACGGACTGGCTGACGGGCGCGCGGCCAGGGCGTAGCTTCGGTGTCAGGGTCATCACAGGTGGACGATCAGATCGGTTCTCAGCCGCTTCGGCAACGCGGCATGGCCACTCGTGCCGTCCATGCCCGGCATGAGGCGCATCCCACTCCCGGTCGAACGCTCCACCACGACGCCGATCTTCTCCACCACCACGTTCATCCACCCGGACATGGAGTCGCTCGACGCGGTCTTCGCTGGAGAACAACCGGGGGCACAACTATGCCCGGCACGGAAATCCCATCCGGGCCCTGGAAGTAGCCCTTGCCACCCTCGAAGGCACCGAGGACGCGATCGTCTTCGGCAGCGGTATGGGCGCGCTGCATGCCGCGATCCTGAGCTGCGTGAACGCAGGCTCGACGATCGTTGCCTCGCGCGCGAGCTCTTCGGCACCATTGCGCTCCTGCAAGCCATTTTCGATTCGCTCGATGTGCTAACCATCTGCGTCGACCCGTTCGATCTGGACGCGCTGCGCGCCGTCGACACCCACCGCCCACGCGCGGTTCTGCTCGAGACGATCTCAACCCGCTCTTGAACGTAGCCGATCTTACCATCACCGAAATGGCCCATGCAGCCGGCGCGGCGGTCATTGCGACAACACCTTCGCGTCCCCAGCCCTCGTCAATCCCGCGGCGTTCGGCGTCGATCTTGTCATGCACTCGACCACGAAGCCTGGGCAGGCGGCGATGTCGCTCGAGGTGATCTGCGCAGACATGAGGCGGATCGAACCTCTCAGCACGATCAGCCAGCCGCCTGGCCGGCAGTGTCATGGGACAATTCGAGGCCTGGCTCACGTTACGGGGTTGAAGACCTTGCCCTTGCGCATGCGGCAACGGAAAGGAGCGCAAATCTCATTGCCGCCTGGCTGGCCCAGCATCCGCCGTCGATTGCGTCACCTGCATCCCGGCTATTCCTGCTCGTCCGAAACCTGGCCATCTTCCTCGATGAGCGACGTGGTGGCATAGTCTCGTTCGAAATCGCGAATGCCGGCCAGGACGAGGTCTTCCGTTTTCTCGATGCGCTCGAGGTCTTTCTGCCAGGCACGTCGCTGGGCGATGTCTACGGTCTCGCGGTCTCACCAATGTCACCATCGCGCGCTCGATGAGGACCAGCAGGCCGAAATCGGCATTCGGGCCAGCCTCGTCGTCTCGGTCGGCATCGAAGACGTGGAGGATCGATCTCCGATCTCGATCAGGCGCTCCGCCGCGCAATCTCCTCGTAGGTCCCAGACGGCGAAATACCCCTTTCCGGAGCACGACTCTCCACGCCGCGGCAGCTATGCTCCGGGGTTTGATCTCCGTTGCACGTAGTGACGCTCGCAAAGGACTGCAACACATGGGCTCCTCCCGTGCTGATCAGCCCAATTCAGTTCATAGCCGAAATACCTCCTGCATACCCCGAGCTGGGAAGGAAAGATCGCCGACGAGTTCCTGAAGCTGGAAGATGACGGCAGTCACCATCACGATGTTGCCATCGTGAATCGCGTTGCCGAGGACGAGTTCGAGCTGATCGATATCGATAGCGAGCTCCTTCCAGGACGACCGCTGCTGGGCGCGGTGGTCGGCGGACTGATCAGCCTCGGGGCGGCGGGCGAGGAAAGGCATGGAAGTCGGCGCTGAAGTCAGCCTGGAAGACGGAATCGAGCTGGTCGACAGCGAAGAGCTCTTCGACGAAATGGCCGATGAGATTCCCGTCCAGGAGCACCGCGGTAAATCGTCGCCTTCGAACAAACCTGGGCGCGCACCCTGATGCGCGACCATTCGTGACAATGGCAGCGAAATACTGGCCGACGAAATCGTCCACGCCAGAACCTCATCGACGCCGGCATCGAGCTTAGGGACGCCCTCCTCGGCGAATGGCCTCCGCGTTTGACGGAAGCGATACTCGACGAAGACGCGGTGCGGGAATTTCCGCACCGCATTCTCATTTTCCGCCGCGTGCCCGGGCTGGAGTCCTGGTTTCGCCCCGTTTACCCTTGTAATCGGCCAGTACCAGGAGGACACCAGCCACTTTTTAGGAAGAGCGACGTGCAGAAGCGAGCGCAAACGGGCTTATCTGCGCCGCCCATTGCCGGAGTGCTCACCGTCATCAATATCGTTCTGCTTTTCGTGAACCTGAAGAAAACACCCGGAAACCTTTGGGTCAAATGGGTGCTGCTGGACTGGGGCGTCGGCCTCGCGACGCACGCCTGGATCGTCTTCCGAACGAACCGCTCGAAAGCAGCTGGCTGATCAGTCTTACATACCACGCGTTGCGCACTTTTCCAGAAACAGACCACCGCTCGTCGAACGGAACCGAACTCACTCCCCACGTATAATTCAATTATCTTTAGTAGAAATGAGCAATTGCGGTCCATGGTCCGAATACTTTTGATGGAACAGCGCTACATGGCTACCTATCAGGATCTGCTCCTGAGGACGAAACAATGAATCAGAACATCGACTTGCCGGAAGCTGGAGGCTCGGCGCGAAGAAGGCGCGATCCTGGTCGATATCCGCGAGGCGGACGAGGTCGAGCGAGATCATCGACGGCGCGGTGCACCCGCATTCCGCGAGGATTCCTCGAATCCGCATCGAGCAGATCGCCACCGATAAGTCGGGCGCCGGTGGTCGTCTACTGCGCGGGGGCGCCCGTTCCGTTTTCGGAGCCGCGCGCTGGAGAAGACGCCTCGGATACACCGACGTCGCCAGCATGGACGGCAGTTTCAGCGCATGGAAGCCGCCGCCCTCCCGTGGTCCAAACCGGCGACCTTTTCCCAGGACCAACGGCGCCGCTATAGCCGGCACTTCCTGCTGCCGAAGTCGGCGAGGCTGGCCAGCAGAAACTGCTGAAGACCAAGGTGCTCATGATCGGAGCGGGCGGTCTCGGCTCTCCCTCGGCGCTCTATCTGGCGCGCAGATCCGGCACCTTGGCATCATCGACGATGACATCGTCGATGACACGCTTAACACGCCAGATCACACGCCAGCACCAGGAGCGGATCAGGATGCCAGGTCGAATCCGCCGGATGGCAAATCAGGCGCTCAATCGATGAAGGTGGTACCTACCGGAACGCCTCGACAAAGCATCCTCGACATCTTCGGCGATTACGACGTCATCCTGGACACCGCGACAGCTTCTCCACCCGCTGCCTCATCAACGTTACTGCATCTTGCTCAGCAAGCCAGATGTACCATGTCTTCCGCTTCGAAGAGGCGATGACCGTCTTCGATCCGCCAAACGGTCCCTACTACAGGTGCATCTTCACGATCGCACCACCCGATCTTGCGGGCTGCGCCGAGAGCGTGCCCTGGCATTCCAAGATCATCGGTCTCATTCGATCGACCGAGGTGCTCAAGATTGCGCTCGGGATCGGTGACCTCTCGGCTTCAGCTGCTCGTAGCCACGCGCTGGAAGAAGAGTTCCGTGAATGAACCTCGACCGCGATCCCAGCTGCCCGATGTGCGGGAATAGCAGCCCCATGAATCTCGCTGACATCGAATACACCGGTCTGACTGCTGTCCCTGCCCTCGCCGGCCAGCAAACACGGATCTGCTGGCTTCAACAGCGCCCGGGCGGAACTTGGTCCGGGCATTGTTGGTGATCCTACCGTTCGAAATCTTTGCTTATCGTCGAACGCTACACGATCTCGATCGACCTCTTCGACCGGCGTCATCGAACGGAATACGAAACGCCTTCGCATATACGGATAAGCGTCGGTTTTGATCAGGCGACGATGTAAATCGGCCACCCAAAGCCATCGCGGGCAACACGTTCGTCAGTGGAAGAAGCCCACGCCTCGGTCGAGGTGTGAGTGATAGATGACGAGCGGCAGTTGGCCGCGTGCGTCCATCATCTCGCCAACTTCGATGTTCTCGATCAAGGGTCGTCGGCGTAGGCCTTGTCGATCTCCGAGGTTGTTCACCATGCGGTGAGAGATCGATCAACTCGTCCGACGCCTGCGATCATTCCAGCCACATTCGCGCGGATACTCCTCGGCCGTGCGCGTAGGTCGCGTCGCGGCCGGCAGCCGAACGACCGGCACTACCGCGACTACCGCCATGGCTGACGTCACGACCTCGTGTAATCGCTTGATCGCCGTTTGAGCGCCGTCCAGCTTTTGCGCACGTTGTTTGCCATTCACGGCATTCGCAGAAACGGCGATCTCACCGTCGTTCTCGACGATACGGTCGCGTATGCCGGGATAGGCGATATCCAGATTGTCGATCAGGTCGGCGATGGTCGCACCGCTGGCGGTCACCTTCGGCTTCACCGCCGGTGTACCGGCGCAGCGGGGCCGGAATCAGCACGAGCACGTTGGTCGTGGTGGACATAGATTTGGTGTTCCTCTCTTGTTCTTGCTGGTCCAGAGTCCAGGGTTCAGAGTCCAGCGCGAGCTTCCCTGGACTCTGGACCCTGGACTCACACTCAACTCCACAGCTCGGTCGACAGGTACTTCCCGCCACCGTCCGGAGCTACGAAAACGATGACGGCCGGTTCATCCCGTTCCGCGCATTCACGGGCGATGCGCACCGATCCGGCCAACGCGGCGCCGGTCGAGATCCCGGCGAAGATACCCTCCACCCGGGCAAGCTCCCGGGCGAACGCGTACGCGTCGTCGGTATCGACGCCGATCTGCACGTCGGGCACACCCTCGTCGTAGATCGACGGCACGATGGCGGTCGCTTGAGTGTTCAATCCTCGTTTGCGTGGTTGATTCAGCGATGCGCTGGCGTGATCGCCGGATCTCTTGCTCACGCGAAAACGCCCAATTGCCCATCATGGTGCAGTCGTACCCGGTCACGAAGTGCGTGATCCATCCATCGGTCTGTTCCAAATCTCAGGACCGGTCGATTCGAAATGGGCACGCGGGTTGCCTGTATTGGTCGTAGAAATAGCGCTCGGGATGCGCGGCAGCAGTTCCCGTGCCAGCAAAATGGCTCCATTCGGTCTTCATGTACGGATCGCGCCCGCAGATGGTCGCGCCATACGCCGCCGGGATTGCGCCGTTCGCTGGAAGCGGTCTCAGGAACTACCAACTCTACGACCGGAACGAACGCCACCTGGCAGGCATGGCGTGGCGTGCCGGTATTGCGAAAGTTGCGTCGAGCAATGCTCGTTGCAGGCGATACGAGCGAGTCCCTCTCACTGATGTAGCCTTTGGCCGGTCCTTGGCCGAATACACCGAGATTTGGCCCACTCCGCCTTGGGCAAAGTTCGTCACTGGCCGGCAAGTCGATACGTTGCGCAAACCGGCTCAACCCGAACAGCGGGGTATTGCCGTCAGCTTTTCCACGGCAGGATCGCTTCCCGCAGGTCCGCCAAACACTGGACTGGTAATACCCGGCGTCGGCTGGTACGTCCGTCTTGGAGCTGTAACCACGTCGCGCTCCTGGGCAGCACCAGCACCTGAGTTCACCATCGAATACTCCGTCATTATCGCACGAGTTGGTTACGGATGGTAAGTCGGCTCAGTTGCCGAAGAGCCTGGCCAGAACCTCCGAGTGCCCAGCGCCGTGTCTTCCCGGATGTCGTGGTCCATTGCGAGCCAGCTTGCCAATCGGCGCGCACCGTACCGTTTGCGCGACGAGAGTTCGATCGGCGCAGGGAATGGATGAAGGAGAAGCAAATTGGCGAAGAAGTGGCGCTCGCAAGGTCATCGTTACCTGTGCGCCGTGACGGGGGCGGTGCATGTGCCGTCGCAGTCGCCGCATCTTCGGTCACGCCCGGCAGATCGCCGAATCGGCGATCGGCGCCCGCGGAGCGGGCGCGGCGATCGTCCATCTACCGCGCCCGGAACCAGGACCGGCAAACCGACCCCGGAACCGGATCAGTACCTGGCATTCGTCCCCGAGATCAAGGAACACTGCAACGCCATCATCAACATCACCACCGGCGGCAGGGTCAGGGCATGACGCTGGAGGAGCGCACCGCAGCCGCCAAACAGCTCTCCCGAAATGTGCTCGCTGAACATGGGATCCGATGAACCTTGGTGCAGATGGCAGCTGCATCAAGGAAGCATCTGAGAACGAATGGGAAAGCGGCCGATCTAGAGCCTCGCGCGACTATCTTCGCAATACCTGGGCCGACATCGAACGCATTCTGAAGGAACTTGGCGAGAGCACGCTCCCTTCGGGTCGAGTGCTACGATGTGGGACATCTGTATAACCTGGCCCGCTTCCGTCGACCGCGGGCTCATCGAAGCCGCCCTTCTTCGTGCAAACGATCTTCGGCATCTGGGCGGTATCGGCACCGACCCGGAAGACCTCATGCACATGAAGCGCACCGCCGACCGCCTCTTTGGCGACGACCCGTCTGGTCGGTGCTGGGCGGCCGTCCGCAGTTCAATCTGGTCACGATGGGCGCCATCATGGGCAGCAATGTCCGGGTGGGATTGGAAGACAATATCTCGGCAAAGGAGAGCTGGCCGAGCAATGCCGATCAGGTCGCCAAGATCGTGCGCATTCTCAACGAGCTCTCGCTCGACGCGACCCCGGACGAGGCTCGCGAGATGCTGCACACGAGGGCGTGCACAACGTCGCGTTCTAGACGTTGGGTGGGCAGCGAACCGGCGGTTCGCGACCCGATGCCGCACGATCGGCGATGCGCCTGAGCGCCTCATGGAGCTCCGTCGGGCGTCGAATCTCGAGATACTGCGATGCCAGTGAAGGCAGGTTCATGGCGACGCCGTGCGCTTCGAGATGAAGAGCGCATCGGCAATTTCCAGATCTGTCATGTCTTCTGCCGCGAGGCAGAGCGCTTCGAGCTCACGATTGGATAGTCCGCCTCGTCCGCTTCCGCCAGCCAGCGATAGTCGAACTCTTTCATGTCGAATGGCGTCCGGAGGCACGAAGGTTTCCCCCACAGACTCGATGCTGGCAATGCGGTCGACCCGGACGAGCCGCCGTCCGCGCCCGAAAGCTGGTCGATAGACTCCCAAAAATCGGCGGCCGTTGTGAAGCATTAGCCCGTATCGTTCGATGGTGCGTTCTCGTGGCGCAGGCCAGCGACTCCAGTTCATCCGGTAGCCCATGCGAGACCAAAAAAGGTGCTGAATAGACGGACATCGCCAGTGTGGAAAGCATCGAAGCATCGCGCGTCGACCAACTTCGGCGTGGCCGCTCCAGCGATCATCGTCGTTGCGCACGGCATTCACACGCTCGCGCAGATGCAGCGGCAGCACCCGCTCAATTTCGACTTGGCGCTCTCCGCCGCTGGCCGCGCTCGTGCCCATGCCGGTTGACTCGAGCGCAACGAGACCAATGGAAACCGCCTTCGCCTCATAGAGCATCGAACATCAGCGGCGGTATGCGAAACCCCGGTTTCAGCCGGTAATACCCTCCGGGACCGCGGGTCAATTCGACCGGAACCCCCAGATCCTGTACGCGCGCATGATCCAACGCAGGAGCGGTGCGGTCGCTCACCTCCAGATGAAATCCGCCAACTGCTTGCAGGGCACATGGTGGCGTGGTACTCCGCAAGAGCTTCCAGCACGGTCGCCACGTGCGCATCGATAGGGCCGTACATTTGTTCCAGCATTCCTACAAAAGACGACAGGAATTGATCGCCCGAAGCTGTGGCGCCCAGGATAGAAGCATCTCCCGATCGTGAGCAGCGGTCCGGAGATTTGGCTCCCCGAGATAGACCCGAAATAGGTCCCCAGCCCGTTTAGCCCGATGCCGCCGGATCACCCGTGGCGGCAAGCGCCGCCATGCATTCCGAGTGATCGCAATTCGGAATGCACCACGCCAGCCTGATCTCCAGGGTACTTGCATTCCTGGAACCGCGCGCCGACCAAGCGCTCGCGCGCCATCATCTGCGCGGTCGGCATCGTTCGGCTGCGAGGTCGACAGCTCGGCTGGATCGCCCAGGCCTCTGCAACCCGCAGCGAGCTCTATTCACCGCTCGCTATCAATCTGCGAGTACGGAGGCGACGTCAACTCCAGTGCTGACGGTCACCACCACCGTACCCGGTCCGCGCATTTCCTCTCGAACCTGGGCGGACCGCGCCGAATCCAACCAATACGGAAGCGCCAACGCGCTCTCGGCCGCCGGGAAGGCACGGTACGGATGGCTGGACGTCCAGATTCGGCCAGCGCACGATACAAGGGACCCGAATCGCCAAGTCGTAGCGCGGGAGCGGACGATATTCCCGCCTCGACACCAGGACAACCGAGGGCCGCGTCCACACGTACCCGAATTTCCGGAAAGTAGCTTCGCCGGACCTTGTACGGCGGCGAGTCAAGAAGATGATTGGAATGCTCTATGGTCGTGACCGCGACCTTGCCGAGCTCAGCTCGCTGCGGACTCGACCCAGCCGAGCGCCTGATCCCACGGTTCCCGGACCGCAGTCGCAATCTCGAATGACGCCGGCTCGACCGCGAAGCTGTCCACCGGGCTGACAGACCATTTTCGTCCACGCTCTTGTCATCGTGTCCCTCGCTCCTGAGATGCGATCCGGAACTCGTCGTCCCTCGACGCTCGGCACGCAGGTCAGCGAGTCTTCACCGCTCAGACACTGCGCCCTTGCTGATGAGAATCATTGGAGCCGCTTCACGAGCAGCACAGTCTTGTTGCTGCTGAACAACCGTCGCGCATGAGGAGGAAGCGGCACTCGACATTGCCCGGCTGCTGCTCGCCTGCAAGCGTGTTGACAGGGTCTGGCAACCGAGCCGCATCCCGCTGGACTTGCAGTCTATCTGAGGCGAGCTCTTCCCCGTCGCTCTGTCTCGCCGTCGAGCCTTCGCCCACGTCGGGACAATTCCAGAGCTTCCAGGAGTGGGTTTCCGGCTCTTCCATCGATCACGACCACGTCAGCTCTGTTCCGGTCGCTCGATCCACGATAGCAGTCGCTGGCACGCGCTGTGCAGCAGCATCTGCCGCCAGCTCGACGGATTGCCGATCGCCATAGAGCCTCGCCGCGGAGCATAGCGGAACCATCTCTCCATCGCGAGGTGCAAGCAGCGTCATGAATCCGCGGCTGATCACCACGATCAGTCGCATGGACTATCGTGACCTCAAGCGAATGTGCAGCGCATCGATGCGCGCCACCGTCGCCTGCAGCATGATCGAACGCATCCTGCACCAATGGCAGCGCCGTGCAGTTCCGAAGGGAACTCGGTGTTCGATGGGCAGGCTTTCGCCTACACACCGTCCGAAGCCCTGCGCACCGACCGAGATGCCGAGCAGATTCGGCACGAGCGCGGCATCACGGGCAACGGCGCCTTCAGCGCAGAACGATGCGGCGATACTCGTCGCCAGCAACCGGCGCTAAGTTGTTGTCGCCAGTTCGACGGCGAGATGCCGATCTTCCCAGTGCCGGCTGCACCTGTGAGCGTGAGCAATCGGGCGCCCTGGCCGCAGCGCGTCGTGCATCGCCGCGATGTCCTGGATCCCGCCCCACGAGCGTGAAGACCGCACCGCGCGCATGTAGCGTGGTACGCCTCGAACCGCCAAAGGCTCGATCCGAACCGCTTCGGCTGAAACGCGATCGTTCATGCGAAGCCTCTATCAATGAGCATAGTGGGCAAGCGGAGTACCCACAGTCTCCATGAACCGCCACGGTCAACTGTTCATCGCCGCAATGGACGACTACCAGATTGTACGCTCGATTTCGTCATGGTGACATCTGCGGCAATGGTCCTGGCATGCATCGCCGGACTGCATCGAGCGCAAGGAAGCGAACCTGGGTGCACCGATGCAGGCTCGATACCGAGCAACCGATGCTTCCCCTTCGAACGCCAGGAGGCTGCGCTCTCGACGCGTTCGTCCTCGAACGCATCGCAGCCGCCCCGAAAGGGTGTCGGAGTAGACCGCCGAAGCTGAAGCTCCTGGAAGCAATCGCTTCCGATTGCCGAACGCATCGGAGAAATCGAACTGCGCGCGCTCTCGTTGCATATGCTGGCGCTCATCGACGCCGACGCTGGCAAACACGAACGCTCCATCGAGCGGATCGAGCTGGCCTTGTCCATTTGGCGCGAACTCCGGCTCCCTTCCGATGCGGCCATGGCGCTCATGATCCAGCGGCTTCGCGCGTTGCCAGGTGAGCGCGACCTTCGGGAGCGCTATGTGCTGGAGGCGCTGGACATTTTCGAGGAGATTGGGCACAGGAGCGGCTCTCTGGGTTCTGTCTGCTCCGTCTGGGGCAGCTTTGGCTCGATTCAGGCGACGAGCGCAAGGCATTCGACTTTTTCGCCCGAGCAGCATCTGCCTTCCTGGAAATCGATGAACGCTGGGCAATTGCGAGATCCGCGTATCTCAGCCATCTTGCTCTGCAGCACCGATTGACCACCGAAGCCGCTACTCTGATCGGCGTCATGGACGAGCGCCTCGGACGCGCCGGAGCGCAGCTTGCCCTCGGCATTCGTCCCATCGCCGAGGAGACGCGCGCCCGTCTCGAAGCGTCGATGTCGCGGCACGCCTTCGGATCGGCAACTGCGGCGAGCGCCCGCGCGAGTGTGGCGGACATCGAATCGCTCATCGCATCGATCCAGGCCGCGATCTTTGCGCGAGCAACTGACCCAACATGACGGGGCGATCTAGGCTGATAGCCATGGGCGCCACTGATCGAAAATAGCGACGCGCTCTTCATCAGTCCGCGCACCGTGCGCACTCCACGTCGGTCATATCCTCCGCAAACTCGACGTCTCGTCTCGTCCGGGACGCGGTGCGTCGCGCCCGGGAACTGCGCCTGATTGCCACCAACACATCTCCATAGCTCACGTTCGTCCTCCCGCCGCATTGAGGCCGACGTGCCCCGCCTGCGCCTTCGAATCAGTAAGAAATACGGATGTACTCCTCACCCGGTCACCCATCATACAATCAGCGACTCACATCGATGTGGTTCGCATCGAGGGCGGATGAGGGCTGGTGCGCTGCCCAGCTCCCCATCCCTTGCCGCGAAGAAACGAAAGGAGCACTCGATGACCTGCCTAGCGCGCGTGACTGTTGCCGTGCTGGTTCTCGTTTCTGTCCTGATGCCGTCGACCATGCTGGCACAGTCGACCGCTGGAGCCATCACTCCGCCGGGACCGCCCGAGACTGGACCCGGCAGCGCAGCAAGCTACCGTTTCCCCGGTGCCCGAATCCAGCACTACGGCGCCAATGCGGCCGGATTCTGGATCGTCGAGCCGACTGACGATTCGGGTGGAGCGACCCCGGCCGCGTCCGAACCGTTGCCAGTCATCCTCCACCTCAACGGTTGCTGCGGAGATGGTGGATACACCACCCCGGACGAGCTGACCAACTGGTTCACGCACCTCGCACGACAGGGGTATGTAATCATCGCCCCGGTCTACGCCGACTATGGCGATGGCGTTCTTCTCAAGAGCAGCGTGGAACGCTTCCAGGACGCGCTGGAGGAACTTGACAACGCTGGCCATTCTCGCGTCGATCTCGACAAGCTCGCGGTGACGGCCTACTCCTATGGCAGCCCCGCCGCGCTGGAGTATGCCGCTACTGCCGAGGCGAACGGTTGGCCGGTGCCGAAGGCATTCTTCGCCATGGGTCCCTGCGAAGGTCGTTTCTGCTGGGACGTGCCGGACATCGCCAGCTTGCCAGTCGGGCTCAAGGCAGTCGTCATGGCGTTCGACATCGACGACGTGCCGGGAGTCGAGTGGCCACAGCGGTTGTTCGAACCGCTGAAATCCCTACCCGAACAGGATCGCAACTACATCGAGATCCGTTCCGACGATCACGGTTGGCCCGCCCTCCTGGCCACGCACTACACCCCACGGGATTCATCAGTGGATATCGACCTCCTGTCCGGCTACTACCAGACGATCTCGCAGCCGGATGCCCTTGCCACCTGGGGCGTGTGGAAGGTCTCCAGCGGACTATTCGACTGCGCGTTCGAAGGCAAGAACTGCGAATACGCCCTCGGCAACTCCGACGAGCTTCTGAACATGGGCGAATGGAGCGACGGAGTTCCGGTTCGTCCCCTGAGTGCCACGTCCGATCCGTCAGCGGACTGGTCACTCCCTGCGGCACCGGTCGATCCCGGATGCCGAGGCGTTTCTCACCGCCCAGACCGATGGTGAGATCTCCGGCGCAGGTTTCCTCAACACATCGCTGATTGGGTCAGATGGGCGTCTACGTTATCAACGGCTCGCGCAATCAAATCACGATATCCTCGACAGCGCGGGAGAGCATCTCGATTCGCTTGGGCAGGCAGGCGAAAGGCCGGGCGAGTTCGGTTCCAGCCACCCTGATATCCCGTACTTCGGTTCAGTACGATCTCGCGTTTTGCCTCAGATGGCCGGCTCTTCGTAACAGATACGCCTGACAACCGGGTGCAAATCTTCGATAGCGAACTGAACTTCCCTGGCCGAAATTGGGGCCGATCCAAACGAACGCAGCATGCTCCTTGCCCCCACCGGAATCGCGCTCGACGAAGCAAACAATCGCTTCTTTGTCGCCAGCAACGCTGGTGGAGCGGTCAACGTGTACGACATGAACGGAGTTCATTCGAACGCTGGGGAGCCGATGGCCCGGGAGGCGTCTTCAACCAGCCAACCGATGTCGAGGTCGCGCCCGACGGTAGTGTCTACGTCGTCGAGTTCACTCGCTCGCGCATTCATCATCTGACAGCAGACGGAATGCCACGAGCAGTCATCGGCGGGAACGGGCTCGAACCGGGGTACCTCGCCGAACCACGAGGGATCGCGCCTGATGCCGAAGGCAATTCTACGTCGCCGAGTACAACACGCTCGGCTACGGCGGTACTCGGGTACAAGTCTTCACCCGGAAGGTGAGGTGATCGGTCTCATTGCCGGGCCAACCACAACCGCGGAATTCCTCGCGCCATCTGCAGTTTCCATCGCCCCGATGGAACCGTCTATATCTCGGACGAACAAGACCGCACCATCTACCGGTTTCAGGCGGGAGTCTCCAATTGACGCACTGATGCCGCTGGACCGAGTGCGCACAGCGTGGGACGTGCCGTGAAGTCCGACTCGAGCAACGGCATCTCCAGCCTGTCGTGCGTCGAACTCGTGGAGGAAGCGCGCCTGGGCATCCAGGCGCGCTTCCTCGCGATGTTGATGTAGCCCGGTGGACGTGCGTCCGTCTATGCATCCGTTTCCGAAGGCGCCGCAGGCGGAGCCGTGACGCCGCCCTGCGCCTCCGATCACCGACGACGATATCGAGCACCATCAGCTCGACTGGTCGATCGATTCGTTCGAGATCGTGACAACTGATCCGTCACTGGAACGGATCGTATCTTGCGCCACCGTGCTTGCGGCCCATTCTGCCGTGACAGGGTCGCCCTGCCCGTCGTTCTCGCGTGCGACGACCAGCGCGCCGGACAAGATTTTTGCCCACCGACGCGCTCCCATTGCCTCCTGCTCGACGGAGGGAATCGGGAATCCGCCGATTTCGCCGCTCATTTCGCTTCCAGCGGGCACCGTCACCGTCCGCAGAACGAGCCGCACCGGTTGCGTTGGGTCGATGGGGACTCTACTGATCCTCGAGATAGACCAGGCCGATCTGCTGGCCGCTCGGTGGTGCTGTGCTGCACTCTGGGGCGTTCTCGCGCAGTCCAACCCATAGATAGCGAACCTCACCGTCGTTGCGCAGATTCGCCACCCCATCCTTTGTCGGATTCTCGACGAACCAGGTATCGCCGGCCCGAACATCGACTGGCTCACCGGCGGGAATGGCTTCCCATTCTGCCGCTCCACTCCGCAGTACGAAGCTGGTGGCGAGCGCATCCACGCTCAGCGTTCCGTCGAGGACATACAACGGATGAACTCCAACCGAGTCGCAGGCGAGCTCGAATTCGGCTGTCATCCCAGGCGCGATGCTGTGTTCGAAAATGACTCGCGCGCCTTCGTCTCCTCGCATCCGGCCCGGTGGAAACGAGATATCCAGGAGCGAATCGACCTGATCTGTCCCTCGTCCTGCACCGCGGCTGCCGGAATCACCGGGGGTTCTGGCGATCGCTCCGGCATGAGCGTTAGCGCTCTAACCGCCAACAACACGGCCAGCACCGCCAACCTTACCGCCAAGCGTATCCATCGTGGGCCGGTCCCGGCATGCTGCTCCCCAAACCACGATGGTTGCCGGACGATCGGTGATCGTTGAGCAGAAATCGCCGCCGTACCATGTCCGTTCGAGCTCAGTCCAAATCTCTGTTGCGCGTGCATGTTTGTCAGATCCTTCAGCAAAATGGCGGAAAAGACTGGATCGATCGAAGGCGCATCGCTCATGCGCCAACACCGCCGCAATCGTTTCCTGCATCGGCTGGACGTTCTTGTCGCTCCAAAGCGCCGGATCCATCGGCTGCCTGGAGTTGGTCCCAAAGTTGATCGAGAGCCGCTGCCCTCTTGTCGCTCTTCCAGCGGCTAAACATCGTTTCGTCCTCGTTGCGCGGCCTCAGGCCAAGCAAATCTCGCAACCGGCCAATCGCGCGGTATTGGGCTTGCGCGACGGCATTTCGCTGACAGCCGAGCACGTCGCTGATTTCGCCGAGCTCAACTCCGGTTAAGCGCAGCTCGATCACCTCCGCTCGCGCGGGGAGAGCTGTTCGAGCGCGCGCCGCAGGTTTCGCCTGTCTCGCGCAAGCGCAATCTCTTCCGGTGTTTCGGCGGGGTCGACTGGGTCAGGGAATTCCTGGGCGCCTACGTATCTGCCCTGGCTCCGGAAATGGTCTGCCGAGACGTGATGGGCGATGGTGAAGAGCCACGCCGCGAACGTCCCGCGTTGGGATCGAATCGGTCGAGACCGGTGAGGGTCTTGGTGAAAACGAGACTGGTCGCATCTTCCGCAGCTTCGCGATTGCCGAGGCGTCGGTAGCAATGACGGAACACCCGGTTCGCGTAGCGGAGATAGAGCGTGGCGAACGCGTTCGGGTCGTGCGTCGCCTCCTGCGCGAGGATGGCATCGCTCTTGTTTCCAACTGGTTGCTGCTCTTCGCCGAGTATCGGCGAAGTTGTGCCACCGCCATCGGGTGCTCCCTGCCAACGTCGTTGCCTGTCTATCAGGTACTACGGAGCAGTCACGTTTTCTTTACGTCTCGTCACGTCCTCGTCCACGCATAGCGTCCGGTTCCCCGAAGCCCCCTGCGGGTTCGCAGCCATGGCGAGCTTAACGACGGGCGACGTGCGCGAACTCGACCATCGGCAGGGCGCTAGTGACTGCGGTCGCCGCCTTGTTCAACCCCTCCCCCAGCCGCTTGAGCGCCGGCGAGAAATCGAGCTTGTCCAGCCGCACATCGAGCAATGCGAACTGGCCGGCCCGCTCCCGCGCGGCCTCCAGCGCATCGTCCAGTTCGCCGCGTGCAGCGGTGGGGCAATTCAGGAACGATCTGCCCGATTGCATGACCGCGGGAGCGCGCTGAAGTTCCACTGCTGAATGTCGTTGAACCCACCGTCGATGATCAGCCGCTCGGTGGTATAGCCATTGTTGTTCAGCACGATCACGATCGGGTCGAGCCCGAATCCTGCGCAGGTGGAGAGCTCCATACCCGTCATCTGGAACGCGCCATCTCCCCACGAGACCAATCTACTCGGTCCTCGACGCGCACTGCGCTCCAATTGCCGCCGGAACCGCAAAACCGGGATGAGGCATAAACGCCGCGCCAGAAAAGCGCGCGCCTCCTGCACCGGCAGGTCGATGGACGCGAAGAGCGCATCGCCTCGGTCGGCAATGACGATCGTGTCTTCGGTCAGATACGACGCAAGCCGTCCGAAGAGATGCGCGACGGTGACGGGCTCGTCAGCACGCTCACCGGCACGTCGACTGTCGCAACAGATCGGCGCGTGCGGATGATCCCGGTCGAAGCGTGGCGTGATGCGGCCACTGCCGGTCCCCGCACAGGAATCGTCCAATCACGTTCTCGTAGGTGTGCAGACCAACCGACAACCGATCGCGCGTAGTGTGAATGCATTTGGCCGGATCAGGTTTCGCGGTGGCAATACCCAGGTTGATGTCGGTCAGCAATGTGCCCAACATGATCAGGCAGTCGCTCTCCTCGACGTAGCGGCGCACGAAATCGTCCCGCCCGAGCGCTCCAGCGTAGACACAAACTGTGGGCACGTTCCTCGATCGCGCCCTTGTCCAGCAAAGGTGACCACGGCTGGAATGCCACTCGATTCGATGAGCGCCAACGCCTCGCCCTCCAATCCAGAAACGATAGAGCTCCACGCCGAAGAAAATGACCGGCTGATTGGCGCGATTGATCCAGGACACCTCGTCAGGTGCGCGCGGCCAGTGTGCGCGGATCGCTCAACTGCCGGTCGTCGACCGTCAGCCATCGATCTCGATCTCTGCATCGACCATGTCACGCGGCAGCTCGATATAGACCGGACCGGCTGTAGCGCTTGCACGAGCGAGCACGCGGTCGATCTCGCGGCGCGCGTCGTCCGGATCGTCCAAGACCGTCCACCCCACCGTGAGCTGCTGGAAGACCCAGGCTGGGTGTCGTAGGAGCGGACCTTGTGGTGGATCGGATTGCAGCGCCGGCAGCCTCGGCCATGCTCGGAGCCGCCGCTGATCACCACCACCGGCACTCGTTCGGCATAGGCTTGGCCTGTGGTATTTGCAAGCTTGAGACCGCCCACCCCATAGCTGTCACACACGCCACGCCGATGCCACGCAGCCGCGCGGCGCATTCCGCCGCGAACCCGGCTCCCTGCTCGTCGCAGGTATTGATCAGCTCGATTGGGCTGGACTCGATCTCAGTCATGAATCCGAGCCGCAATCGCCCGGCACGCGAAGATGTGCCCAATTCCGAGCTCATGCGGCCGTTTCAACAGGTAGGCGCTGTAATGGTGGTGCGATTGTTTCCAGCCGTCGATCCTCGGTGGTCAGCGTGCATCTCGGCTGAAGAATCACGACACATTCTGTCCAGGAAATCGACGTAAGTTGGAGATCGCGAAACCACCAGCGATCACCGGAGACCTGCAGCGGTATGGACGCCACAATCGACCAGGAAAATGACGGACGCCACGACTTCGGTGCTATCTGGGGACGTGGAATGTCTTCAGCGACTGCGAGGCTTGTGGGTTCCCGGAAATGGGAGAATTCAACACAGCTTCGGATGTTCGAGGCGGTGCTTGGTGGAATCGGAAATGTCGAAATATCGATCGGTGTTTCCTGACGGCCAGCCGCTTGTCGGCATGACCGTGCTGAGTGTTCGATCCTTCGACCCGACTTTGGAGTCTCTATTGGGCCGATTCTCGTCACGGCCAGCTCGCTCCGCCGGTAGTTGGCCGTTTTCAGAATGGGATCGGCGAGTTTCTTGGAGCGACCTGCAAGATGACGTACCCGTGAAAGTGCTCTTCCGCTGGGCAAATCTCCATCTTTGCCCGCTGGGAGCAGCGATGTCTGCCGATGGAGGTGAAACGTGGGAGTGGAACTGGGAATGATCTTCACGCGCGACTCCTCCTCCGCTCGATAGCCTGGTCCTGGCATCCCCATGTCCAGTCTGACGTCGTCGTTTCACGCGCAGGAGCAAGCGCGACCTTTCGATCGGCGCCCGCGAGCAAGCGTTCTGGAATGAGCACGCCGCGTTCATCGATGACCTCGTCGAGCCCTTGGGTAATCGTGCTGGGCGGACCGTTCCCCGACGATGGCGGCGCGATGATCGTAGTTCGCGCCGAAAGCGAAGCCGATGTTCGTGCTCGTCTCGACCCGGATCCCTGGTACCGCTACGGGATTCTCGAGCTCGCCGGCGTGCACCGCTGGGAAGTCTTTATCGACAGGTTTGAACCTGCTAGAGCAGTTGCGGAAGCATGCGCTCCTGGACCGATGTCCTCGCATGATGGCAGTCTAGCAGCACAGTCGGCGGCACTCGAACGGGCATGTTCGCAGACCAGCTCGAGCCCTGGAGGCTGGCCGCTCCGCTGTCACTGACAACCAGGAAATCACCAGCGGAATCGGGAAGAGCGCCACCGTAGACACGACCAACAACACGACGGCACGCCCACAACCCGGTGCTGAGCGACGCTGGCGTATCGCTGCCACCGATGCCACGAATGTCCACAGGAGGCCGATCAACGCCAGCGCGCTTCCGACTGTCGGCACGAGTTCAGAAGGGCGAAAACGATGAGCGGGGCACTGGCAAATCCAAGCGGCGCGGCGATCGAGCGCCAGGTCCGCCGATTGCGGCTAAAGCCGGTTCCACAAGAAACAGATGATGGCTGCCTGTACCGCCCAAATCATCCAGGCCCCATCCGGCATCGGCACCGCGCCCGCCAGCGCGGCGAGGACATCGCTCTCCCGGGTGACTTGGATAGCTGTTCCAGTTGACGTCCACACTGAGGCTGGGCGAATCGCCGTCGACAAGATAGACGATGGCGCTCGCCAGCGGCCCCGGATCACCGCGATCGCTTGCGGCAAGGCGTTCGGCACGAACGGAAGCTCTCGAAACGTGTCCCCGTTCAACCTGAGCGCGCCGAGGAGCGCCGCCCGAATCGTCCCAGCCAAACGGCGGTTGGTTCGCTCCGGAAACCGGTCAGACGAACGCCGCAACGGCAAAGATGCAGATGCAGGAGGGTCAGGGCCAGGAAATACCGAGCCCAATCGAAGCGATCAGGATCGTGGCAAATGCGCGCAACTTGCTTATTCTGAAGGTCTGCTCATGGCCACGATCTGCGCCGCGAACGACCAGAGCCCGATGCTTCCGATGATGAACCCGAGCACGGGAATGGGCATCGGATCAGCGGGAATCCCGGCGCGGGGAGGCAAACCCCAGCGGACGAGCGACTTCCGCCACTGGATTTCGGTTTCAGGCCTCAACATCTTCACCGCGGAAGATGACGGCGGCGATGACCCAGAAGATGAGTGCGACGATCGCGACGCCAATACCCGAGAGCAACGGCCCGAAAAACGAATTCGTCACCGTGTACGAGTCGCCATCGCCAAACTCGATCGTCTGGCCTCGCAGCTCTGCGAACTGGGAGATCCGGAAAGTCCGGTCAGCACGACGACGATGGCCGCCTGGGTCATGGCGCTCGGATCGCGGCGCACTTCATCGAAGATCGGCCGACTCAACTTCACCGATCCAGCGACTCGGTCGAAGAACAGATGCGACGGCTGCGCAGACGCCGGCGCAGGCGCCGGTGGCAAGTAGCTCATCGAATGCTCCCGTCTTCCCCATTCGCCGGATGCCCGTATGGCGAACGTGCGCAATGATGCCAGATTGGGCCAGGGTTCAGACCAACTACGTCGCCAGCTGTTGCCCATCGGGCAGCAGGTCAGTCGTGCGCTCCGGGATGCTTGCCAGACGGGGGCATCAGGTTGATCGCCGCACACTGGCACGACGTAGCCCGGTCAGCATGAGCAGCAGTCGCGCACCACCAGCTTGCCGGAACGTGCCTTCCCGGCCTCGTTGGCATTGCCGGAAAACGAATACTGCGACTTGGCGACGCAGATTGGCAATTGCCCGAACCCGGCCTTTTTCGTACCGCGCCAGCGCAGCCAGGCACTTCCTGCCGGTGAGTCGATCTCTTCGACACCGTACATCGCCGCCGCGACCTTGGCAATCTTTTCCGGGAGCGAGTCATCTGGCTCATAGAGCCGCACAGGCAACGGATCGCACAGCACCAGCCATCCACCAACCGCGCCAGTTCTTCCGCGTCCTCGCCGCCCGTCCCGTAGACGTCGGCCACCGCTACCCCAAACGCGCCTGCAGCTATGGCCAGCCTGCGGCGGCTGAGCTCGTAGCCTCGGTGGTGAAACGTTGAAATCGCGACCACCGCCGAATCTGACCGGGCGGCATTTCAATGATGGTCTTCTGGAAGTGTGCAGCCAGCTTTGTGGGTTCGGAAGATGCTCGTCATCGATCCTCATCGTCATTGGACAACCCTGCCGGAATAATGGTTGGTGCTTCAACGCGCAGATGTTGACCTGCCAGCGCTGCGTCAGCGCCGAAGGCCGCTCATGGTGCCTTCACGTCGCCGACTTCTCGGAAATCCGGAATCGCGCGGCGCCTGGCGCCAGCTGGTGATCGTCTGCCGACCAGGCCTACCTGAATGACGTGGTCGACAGCCAGCGCCACATTCCAGAACGGTCCCGCATGCGCAAAGCGCAGGATAACCCTCTCCCGATCTGCGGGCTGCAGGCCTGAGCGCATCCTGTCGGACCAGTATCGCCCGGCAGCATCCCGATATCCTCCATGTCTGGTGGCCGTCTTCAGTCCGCCGTCCTGACCGCCCGGCCGAGGCATATCTGATCGGCGCGCCAGCCAGGCAGCCAGCCGGATCGGCTGGCGACCTCGCTCGCGGCCGTGGTGAAGGCCAGGTCGATAACAGGACCGTTCGCCACATCTCCAGACCGATGTCGATCGTCGTGGCGCGCGGCGGATGTTCATGCCATCGATCGCCGCGGCCAGAATTGGTTTCGATCCCCAGCGCGTTCGCTGAGATGCGGGGTGGAATTTGCCGTCCAGCCACCACCGAAGCCTGCGGCGCCAGACGATGTGCGCCGCGATCACCGCATCATCGTCGCTAAATGCAAATTCCATGTCGACCATCGAAGCAAGTTGATCGGCCTCGCCCGCGTAACGCCGACCTGCCAGCGATGGCCCATCGAAGCGACTGCCGCAACGCGACGATCGCTTTCAGCAGCAGATACGCCGGCATCCACACGCCAGCCATTGCCACTCGTCGTGCCGCCTTCGCCAAACAGCGTCAGCGTGATCGACGTCACCACCAGATACCGACGCGTTTAATCGGTAGCGTTCGCGGACATCGGATGGATCTTTGCGCGTAGTGACCGTAGGATCGAGGTCGTTTGGGTCAACCCAACCTCGGCGGCGACATCGACAATGGAGCGCATGTGGACGAGGAGCACCTTTCGATTGCTGCGACACCTGGCAGCGCCTCGGGAACGTCGAGAGGATGACACGCGGCTGGGACACCGGGATGAGTGACATGAAAAGAGCGGGAGGCGTCGCCGCCGCTCCCGCCGTTCAGTGATCTGTTGAGACGCTCGTCGGGCTAGACCCCCGGATTCTCCGCGTTGTAGACCGAGAACGGACCCATCCGATGCGCAGCGCGCCCGTGTCGGGCCGGAGTGGGATCAGCCTCGATCGTGTAGTCGCCCATGCGACCGGCGGTGAAAGCTCTCGCCCTCGACCCCCTGAATGGCGCCGGTTTCCAGCAAGTACGCGGCGTAATACGTCACGTAGCCAAGATCGACGAAGCTCCAGAGCGCGAACTCGGGGCGCAACCGTTGTCCAGGTACGCCTTCATCTCTTCAGGCGGTCCGAGACCGGAAACCTTGACCTGGTCGCAAAGACCTTCGTCCTGCATCGCCTTGGCAGCCGCGACGATACCGACCGACGTCGGAGCCATGATCAGCTCCATGTCCCGAGTACTTGTCGACCAGCGCCAGCGCCTGGTTGTAGCTCTCCTCGGACTCGTCATTGCCATAGACAATGTCGAGCAGTTCGAGATTCGCATAGGCGTCCGTGGCGAGCACCTCTTCGAGCGAAGCAATCCAGGCATTCTGGTTGGCGGCATCCGGTGTGGCCGAAAGCACCGCGAACTTGCCGCCATCCTCGCCGAGGATCGAGTGCCATCCGCCATCACTGACCGGTTTCAGCGAAGTCGACCTGTGCGACGAAGAGCGATTCGCCACGCCGCTGGGGATCGGCGAATCCCAGGTGACGACGTCCGCCGCCAGCCACCGCTGCAGCCACAGCCGGGTCGATCTGGTCGCCGGCGTTGTTCGAAAGCATGACCACGTCATACCCTCCGCTGGCGCGTTGGTCACGAACTCGATCTGCCCCGCGGCGCTGTTGTCCGCGGTTGGGCCAGCGAAGTCGAGCTTGCCGGGATTCTGCAGCTCGGCATGCGCTTCCTGCGCGCCCTGGTTTGCCTGATCGAAGACCGAGATGCCAAGGAACTTGGGCGGAGCATCATGTTGACTTCCTGCCCTGGCGTAGCTACCGCAACCCCGCCGCTGGGACTGGCTACCGGGCTCTGCGCCGATACGGTGGCCGCGATTGTCGGCATGAATGGGCCAACTGCGGCTGACAAGAGAAGTGTGCGACGTTTCATCTGCGTACCTCCATGTTCTTCATCGAAACAGACGTTCCTTCGCGTATCCACGAGTTTGCGGGGCACCTCCTCTCAGTCGGCGCCTTGCGCGGTCACTTCCGCGCGAGGGCCTGCACCTGCGGGTCGGTTATCCGGCGAACATGACCGCGCGCCCGCGACGCCAGGTTCGGAATCAGCACAGAGAATGAGCAGCAAGCCGATCACGCCGGTCTGGGTATTGCCGGTGATGCCGCCAATCGTCGTACCGTTGCGCAAGTTGAGCACGAGCAGGATAGAGAGAAAAGACACCCACCATCGAACCGATGCCGCCGAAGATGCTGACACCGCCCAACAAGACGATGGTGATGATGTCCAGCTCCATTCCCTGCGCGGTGCTGGAGCGGACGCACTCAGCCGGGCAGCGTAGAGAATGCCGGCCATCGACGAAATCAATCCACTCATGGCAAAGATGATGCGGGTGCGCACCACCGGAACCCGGAAAAGACGGCAACCCGCGCGTTGGATCCAATGGTGTAGACCCGCCGTCCGAAACCGCTGAAATGCAGTATCACCGTGGCAATCGCCGCCATGACAAAGAAGACCATGATGGAGAACGTGATCGGGCCAACGATACCGCCTGTCCCATCCGCTCGAACCAATGCGGGAAATCTCAGCGACTTGTCTTCGATCAAGGCCAGCGCCAGCCCACGAAACCCGATATACCCAGCCAACGTCACCGCAAGGAGTTGATTCCCACTTTCGCGACGAAGAATCCGTTCATCGTGCCGGCGCAAGGCCGACCAGCAGCGCGATCGCAATCGCCAAGGCATGTTCCAGCCCGAATCATGCATCGTGGCAATGGCCGCGAACCCAGCCCCCATCATCGACGCAACCGAAAGATCGATCGCACTTTGATCACGAACGTCATGATCAGCGCGACGATCGCTACTCTCGACTGCTGAGGAGCTGAGCAAGTTGATCTGATTCTGAACCGTCAGGAAGTTCGAAACCTGCGTGATGTTGTAGATCAGCACCACGATCAGGCAGCCAAGCAGCAACGCTTCCCACCGGCGCAGATAGCGGTGAAGTGTCAGTCCGCTCCATCAGCCTTCCTTCTGGCGAGAGCGCCGAGCCGAGGCGCCGCTCTGTCGCGCCGGCAGGTGTTCACCCAGGCTTCCCGCAACTTGGCCAGCACGACGGCATCGACCGTGATGGCGATCAGATGAGCAACCCGAGAATCGCATCGCGCACGAACTCGCTGGAGGCCCGACCAGCGCAACAAGCTCTGCTGCATCACCTCGATCAGCATCGACCCCGAGCAGGACGCCAAAGAGCGTGCCCTGACCGCCGAGAATACTGACCCCGCCAACCACCACCGCGGCCACCACCTGCAGTTCGAGTCCCCGAGCGGCAGTGACCGTGACGTTCCCAAAACGGACCAGATAAAGGAATCCTGCTGAGACCAGCCAGTCCGGCCAAGCAGATGACGAACGCGGAAAAGACATCTCGCTGCGCTGGGAGACTCCTGCGATGCGCGCGCCGTCCGATTCGCCGAGCCGATAGCGTAGAGCCGGCGCCCGAACGGCAAGAACCGCAGGACCAAATAACGGCAATCAGCACGACCAGCGCGATCGCAACCATGGCCCGCAGGTCGTAATCCGCCACCGAAACAACCGTGTTGCTCGGAAAGGAGCCGACCCAGCCCGGCAAATCGTCCGTGGTGACGGTCTCTGGCGCTGAAATCTCCACGAGCACGACGCGATAGATCGCCAACGTGCCCAACGTTGTGATGATGGCCGGCACGCCGCCATAGGCCACCAGCGTCGTTGATCGCGCCCCGCTTAACCCACATCCGGAGCGCACTGCCAGCGCGGCCGTGATCCAGGGAGAAACATCGTTCCCGTCAGGAATGTGCCGACCACATAGGCCGTCAGCCCAACGGTCGACGACACCGACAGATCACGCAGCGTCAGCACCACCATCATTTCCGCCTGACCGCGACGACCAGCGGGATCGCCAGTCCGACCTGCAGGACGGTTGATCGAGCGCGGATCGAAGTAGTTGGAATCTGGCTCCAGAAAAAGAGCAGCGCGCCGAGCGTAACGAGCAGCAGGATCAATTCGCGAAACTGCCTTGCCGGATATGTCGCAGGATGCGATCAGTCACCCGTGCTGCTCCCGGCATCGATCAGGGCATCGACTGCCTCCATTGCCGCCGCGCGCCAGTGTCGTCCAATTCCGGAGCCTGTCCCATAGCGTGCGCCAGGACCTTCTTGCGTCGCCTCGACTGATCCAGAATCGCCATCTGGCGCCTCGCGCATGATCAGGATCCGGTCGCTCATGGCCAGCACTTCGGGCAGATCGGAACTGATGAGCATGATCGCCATCCCCTGCCCCGCCAGCTCGTCGATCAGTTGATGTACCTCCACTTTCGCTCCGACGTCGAGCACCGCGCGTCGGCTCGTCCAGGATCAGCACCTTCGGATGCGGCTCTCAGCCACTTGCTGATGACGACCTTCTGCTGTGGTTGCCGCCCGACAAAGTGCGCCCGTTGGCGTTCCGACCAGGCTGCGTGATCTTGAGCAGCAGAAGTGGTAGTTTCAGCGACCTGGTCTGTTCGTCCTTCTTGACCAACCCGAACCGGTCCAGGAACCGCTGCAGCGACGGCAAGACGATGTTGTTGGAAATCGATTGCCCCATGATCGCCCGTGAGCTGGAAGTGCCGGTCTTCTTCGTGCTGTATGCGATTCCCAGATCGAGCGCCTGGCGTGGACTCGTGACATTGGCCGCGAAGTTGCCCATCGAGAGTGACCGTGCCCCGAATCTGGTCGGGGCGATGCCAAAGAGCGCCAACCCGACATCGGTGCGCCGCGCGCCGACCAAACCCGCGAATCCGAGCACTTCCCCGGCGCGAATCTCGAACGAGATGTCTTCGAATGCGCCAGTCTTGTCAACCCTCGACGGCGAGCCGCACCACCGGGCGCACGGTGTTCCCGGTGAAAGACTCCACAACCTGCCGTCCGACCATGTCCCGAATCGCCATGCGCGAGTCAGCTCGGACCGTGGGCGCGCTGACCACCGACCGTCGCGCAAGATCGTGACCGTATCGGAAATCTCGAAAACCTTCGTCCATGCGGCGGTGCGAGATGAAGAGAATCGCAACCTGCGCCCGCAGGTTGCTGATGATGCGGAAGAGCCGCCGGACTTCATGCGCGGAGAGCGAGGCGGTCGGTTCGTCCATGATGAGCACGCGCACGTCGAGCGAGATCGCCTTGGCAATTTCGACTGTCTGTTGCTCTGCCAGGGTCAATCCGCGTGCTGGCTCGTCGACTTCGATCTGCACCTTGCCGATCGAGCACTCGCGCGCTTCGCGCTCCATACGGCGCCGGTCGACGATCTTCCTCATTGCGGTGCCCGATGAAGATGTTCGCGACCGAAAGATCGGGAAAGATCATCGGCTCCTGGTACATCGCGGCGATGCTGAACCGTTGCGCATCCTGCGCGGAGGCAAGACGGATCTCCTGCCCGTCGAGCAGAATCTCCCCGGTGTCTTGCCGCTGCACCCCGGTCATGATCTTGATGAGTGTCGACTTGCCGGCCCTGTTTTCACCCAGCAGCGCGTGCACCTCGCCGCGCCGCAACTGCAGCGAGACGCCAGAGAGCGCTTGCGGTGGCTCCGAAGCGCTTCGAAATGTTCACCATCTCGGAGCACGAGCGAACCCGGCGAGGCAGCCGCTCCACCGTCGCCGGCAACTGCTGCGTCTGCCTGCCGATCGCTCACAATGCGAATCCCGTGTGCTGGCGACGTCGCCAATCGAGATCGAGTACCATTGTCCTGAAACTGGAAGCTGGGGCCAATCCACCATGGCCCGCTGGGGATGGGCGCGCGGATAACGTCTGACGCGCCCACAATCTCATGAAGGTGAATCGATGCGCTTCTCACCTCGACTCGTTGCGGTAGTCGCGCTGTTCCTATCTGGGGTGCACCTGTTTGCGCCGGTCAGCCGGGCTGCCAACGATGTCATCCCGTCCGATGCCGGCAGGTCGAGCTCATCCGCGGCCATCGACGGCGACACGATCGATGTCGATTTCGATCTCGGCCCAGGCGAGGATCGGGACTGTATCCGCATGATCGGCATCGACGCCGGAAACAAACTACCTCTACGGCAACGAACCCGAGTATGGCGAGGAAGCCAGCAAGAAGACCGACAGCCTCCTGGTGGCGTCATCCGAGATCTGGGTCGAGCGGGGACGAAGACCCGGTCGACAACAACGACCGCCTCTTGCGATATGTCTGGTACATCTCGGAGATCGATGGCAAGGTTCACCTGCTGAACGAGCAGCCGGTCGCCGAGGATATGCCACCGCGCGCTACTACGCCCCAACGTCTCGCCACCAGGATCGGCTCGACGCGGCAAGACAACGCCATCCGCGAGGGTCGCGGCATGTGGATTCCCTGCCTGCGACGCCTCGGTCAGCTCCTGACCCGAACCTGGAAGACGACAACGTTCCCGACACCGCCCCGATCGCACCAAAACACCCGCCTAGCACAGCGAGGAAATCTGCTCCTTCTTCGACACCTGGGTCGAAGCGTATGACTTCTGGCTCGAGTTCCCAGAGCTCGATTCCGACTTCGACCCGGACGGTAATGGCATCCCCTGCGACCGGTACTTCGATACTGGCAGCTAACCCAATGCCAATCTAATGAGCTTCTGTCGGCGTTCCACTCCCAGGCGACGCGCCGCTCTTCCAGCGCGCCCGGCGCTTCTTGCCGAACCGCCGCCAATGTGGATGCATTGGATGTTTGCGGAGCGCCAATTGGCAACGCTGCCTCGCTTTCGGCAGCTTCCCTGTACCAGGCGCAAGAACTCCTCGGGTCCGCCTTCCGCGGGGCGCCGAAATGGCCTGGGGCGTACCTTCTTCCACGATGACACCATGATCCATGAAGACAACCTGATCGGCCACCTGCCGCGCAAATCCCATCTTCGTGCGTGACGACTGCCATCATGCCCTGCTCGGCGAGCTGGCGCATGATCTCCAGCACTTCTCCAACCAGTTCGGGATCGAGCGCGCTTGTCGCCCGTCGAAGAGCATGACCTCCGGGTCCATCGCCACCCGCGCGCGCGATTACACATCGTTGCTGCCCACCGGAAAGCTCCTCCGGGATACTGATCGGCTTTCTCCGCCAAGCCGACTGCGCCAGCAATCGCCGCGCGATCTGCTCGGCGTCGGCCTTTTTCATCTTTTCACCTGCACCGGAGCTTTCCATGATGTTCTGCAAGGCGGTGTAGTGGGGAAAGAGATTGAACCGTTGGAAGACCATTCCGATCTTCTGCCGGGCCGCCGTGATCTGCCGCATGGGATAGTTCTTGATCCTGCCATCGACCACGTCGCGATAGACGTTCTGACCGTCCAGCAGAATGCGCCCTTGTTCCGGCTGCTCCAGACGAGGTTGATGCATCGCAAGGTCGATTTGCCACTCCCCGACGTGACCGATGATGCAAACCACCTCGCCGCGATCGATCGACAGCGAGACCCCGCGAAGCACATGGGTCTCGCTGAAACTCTTGTGAATTCCATCGAGCTGATCATCGGCATGCGACGGTCGCTCGGTGTGAGTTGCACCGAAGGAGCGCCGCCAACTGGCCGCCGTCGGTAGCCGCTTCGCGTTCGCCGCTCGAGATACCGGACGAGCAATGCCGGGTAGCCAACCAGGAAGTAAGAAGAGCACCATCGAGTAGATGGTGAAGTAGTCAGGTGCGAGTAATGATGACTTGCCCGCCGGAACAACAACTCTTGCAGCGTCAATGCCGATGCAAGCGACGTGTCCTTGAACAGCGCCACGAAGTAGTTGCCCAATGTCGGGATCACGATCCGACCGCCTGCGGCAACACAATGCGTCGCATCGTCTGCGCCGGACTCATCCCTGTGCCGCCGCGGCGTCAAGTTGACCTCGCGGAATCGCCTGGATGCCAGACCGGTAGACCTCGAGAGATAGGCCGAATAGTTGAGACTCCTAATCCGATGATCGAGGCTACGAACGGCTCCAGCCGAATGCCAAATGCCGGCAGAACGAAAAAGAGATAGATCAGTTGCAACAACAGCGGGTCGCCCGCATGAAATCGACGTACGCGCCGGTCACGATCCGGAGCGTTCGATGTTTCGATGCGCGCCAGGGCAACGAAAATGCCCATGACCAGCGAGATCGCAATCACGATAAACGTCATCGACGGTGAGCTTGAGCCCTTCGAGCAATGCAGGCCACGATTCCCGGCGCAAGTCTCTAATCGAAAACCGCTCCCGACGAACAACAATGCCTTTCCGGGAGAAACGCTCGAGAGCACCGCAGACCGCGGTCCCAGCATTGCGCCGGGACCGCGGTCTGCTCAATGACTAGGAGACGCCGGGCAGATAGACGTTGTCCACCGGCAAGCCATACTCGGCGAGAATCTGCCGATCATCCCGTTCGCCCGCATTTCCGCCAGCGCCCGTGAATAGGCGAAGTTCAGCGTGCAGTCATCCTGCCGCAGACCGTAGCGAGCGTAGCTGTAGCCATACTCGGTGACGAGAATCTCGGGAGTCTCGACATCGAGCGCCACCAGATTGCTGCTGTCATTCAGGAGATAGGCCGCGAACTTGGTGTCGTCCTCGAGAATGACGTTGACGCGTCCCTGCTCACCGGCGGCGAACTCGGCGGTGTTGTCCTGGAACGTCACCGCATCCGCGCTGATATAGGCAAGGTATTCCGCAGCAGCCGAACCTGCGACCGCGCCCACGGTGATGCCATCCCGGGTGAGATCGTCATAGGACTGAATGTTGTCCGGATTGCCATCCTGACGATGAGCGCCGGGCCATACCACCAGGCCGGGCCGGTGAAACCGATGACCTTCAGTCGGTCCGGGGTTTCATGGATGTTGTCCGCGATGATGTCGATCGCCGGACTCGAGCATGGGGATCAGCGAACCCCAGGGCATGATCTCGTACGTCACATCCGATGCCGATCAGATCGAGCACCGCATTGTTGATGTCGATGTCGATCCCCGCGAACTCATCGTCAGGCGTGAGATACGTAGGGATAGTCTGGGCTCACGCCAGCGTGATTCCGTTCCTCGACTGCGTCCGCATAGGACGTGTCGGTGCAGGCGAAATTGGGCAGATTTGGCGCCGGAATCTCTCCACCGGACTTCAAGGTGTCTGCGCCAGGGCAGTGGGACTGATGAGCAGAAAGTGGCACGAGAACTTCCGCGATCAACTTTCGCATGAGATTGCTCCTTTGCAGAATGCCGTTTCACGACGACTCAATGAATCCCCAGGCTACAGGCCCGGATGTCTGCCCGTAATCCTCCTTCTGATCGATCGCCCGTCAGGCGATTCCACAACGACGGTGGAAGTATCACACGCTGGCACCGTGCTTTTGTTACGAGTTCCGGTGGATATGATTGGTCATACGCCACCCCTTCGTCATTTCGAGGAACGAAGACTCTCCTCGCCGCAACGAGTGTCTAGTTCGAGACCGTTTCAAGAACTATGACCAGTTTCGAGTCATCATGACAGAGGTCGGCATAGACGCAACGGACGCCTTCACCGACTCGTCTCAGGCCTCCGACCCAGGCCTGACTCCCAACAATCCGTCTCCTCGTAGAAACCCCAGCCGATCCCCGGCACGTCTGGCGGGGAGATGCAGCTGTCCCGCCCGATCCCCGGCTCGACCATGATCGGGTTGGTTTTGACAAGCGATTCGTACCAGGCGTGTATTCGGGATCGCGCAAGCGATGCACAGGTTCGCCATGCCGCCCCGTGCACCTCGGCGTATGCTGAACGCCTGCGCCAGATGCGCGATGCGCACGCGCCAGTGACACCGCCTTTCGTAGTGCGTGCTGGTGCGCACCATTTCAGCGGCGTCGAAGGCGATGAAATCGGCAATGTTGAAATGCGCGCCGTCCGACGTCTCGCCCGAAAGGCGGGAATATCGACCTTGTCCCGCAAGCGGCGATAGGCGTCGATATTGAACTCGCGCATCGCCCTCGTACCAGAAGAAACCGTTTCCGCCAACGCCCGCCCGACATAGATGGCATCGACCAGACCGAACCCGCCGAACCGTCGTACATCAGCTCGATATCAGGCTCGATACGCGCGCGCAGCGCCGGTTCAACCTGGCGTCCTGTTTCGGATCGCCCCAGGCATGCAGTTTGATGGCGCGGAACCCATAGTCGATGCACTGATCAAGATCTCGAGAAACTCTTCGATGGTGGAATAGGTCACCGTGCTGGCATAGAACGGGATGCGGTCGCGGAACCCTCCCAGCATCTTCCAGAGCGGCATATTGGCCACCTTGGCGCTGAGGTCCCAAAGGGCGATATCGACCAGGCCGAGACCATAGAGCGGCATTCCTTCCAGGCGGTCCATCTCCCAGACCCGGTGCCAGAGATATTCCTTCATCAGCGGGTCGAACCCGATCAGGTCTGGCCCGATGCTGCGATCGATCATGTCCTTCACCATCGCGCCGTGCGAGGAATAGGACACGCCGGTCACGCCCTCGTCGGTCTCGACCGTGATCTTGGCAACGTCCTGTTCTTTCCCGGACCCGCGCAGACCCTTCCGCCAGACGAACTGGTGCTTGACCGGCACGATCTCGGTCTCGACTGTGATCTTGGTGATCTTCATGTGACTCCCCTCTTGTGTGGTCCAGAGTCCAGAGCATCTTCACTGGACCCTGGACACTGGACACTGGACCTCCCAACTACCCTCGAATCGATCCCGACAACAGCCCCGATGTCAACCGGCGCTGGAAGATGAAATAGAGCAGCACCGGTGGCACGGTCACTACGACGATGCCGGCGAAGAGCGGACCGTAGAGCGTTGCTGCCTGGGTGCGGGTAGAGAGCTCCGCGATGGCCAGGGTGGCGGTGCGCATGTTCTCCGACTTGAGCACCAGCAAGCTGTAGAGGAAGTCGTTCCAAATCGCCACGAACTGCATGATGCCGATCACCACCAGCCCCGGCACGGATAGCGGCAAGACGACCCGCAGATAGGTGCCGAACAACCCCGACCCGTCGAGCCGGCTGGCATCGATCAGATCGTCCGGGATGCCATTGGCGATGTACTGCCGCATCAGGAAAATACTCAGCGGCGGCGCCCACCAGGGGATGATCAGCGGCCAGAACGTATCGATCCAGTGCAGTTTCACCATGAGCAGATAGAACGGGATGATGGTGGTCTGCCCGCTCGGCATGGCCGCGGTGATCAGCACGAAGATGAACAGCCAGTCCCGCCCGGGGAAATGCCGCTTGGCGAAGATGAACCCCGCCAACGATGCGAAGAAGAGCACGCCGGCGGTTTGCGCCAGCGAAACGATCACGCTATTGCGCAGATAGGTGGCGAACGCATAGTCCGTAAAGATGGTCCGATAGTTGTCCCAAATCGGTTCGCTCGGCCAGAGTCGGGGCGGGATCTGGAACATCTCGCCTCGATCCATCAGCGAGCCGGCCACCAGAAAGTAGAACGGCGCGACCATGACGATCGAGACGACGATGAGCACGACATACACGAGCGCCCGCTGCACGAACCGCCAGAAACGTCCCAATAGCATCGAAACTCCCGAGGCGTGTTCGACATGCACCGGCAGGGTCTCGGCATCGTTCACACGGGATGTCATCAGATGCTCTCCCGGCGGCGTGTGATGAGGAATTGCATGACTACGACCGTGATCATGATCAGGCTGAGAATGAAGGTCAGCGCCGACGCGTCGCCCACCCGGGCGGCGCCCTGGCTGCCAATGCCGATGTTGTAGATGTGGAGCAGCGGTGTCAGTGTTTGGTTCGACGGACCGCCTTTGGTCACGATGTATGGCTGACTGAAAAGGGTCATCACCATGATGGTGGTCGTGATCAACAGGAAGACGATCACCGGTCGCAGGAGGGGAAGTGTGATGTTCCGGAACTGGTTGAACCCCGATGCGCCGTCGATCTTGGCGGCGTCATAGATTTCCTCGTCGATCGCCTGCAAGCCACCCAGAACGATCAGGGTCGTGAAGCCAAGCGATCCCCAAAGCGCCAGCGTCACGATCGGCACCTGCGCGAGCTGCGGATCCTTGAGCCACTTGTAGGGTCCAAGTCCGACATGCGCCAGGATCGCATTGAGCCAGCCGTTGGCCGCGCCGAACAGCAGCTTCCAGACGATGCCGATCCCCACGAGCGAGCTGACCGTCGGGATAAAGATCAAGGTGCGGAAGATGCCGCGCAGGCGCAAGAACGCGAAGTTCAGCAGCACCCCAAAGACCAACGGCAAGATGATACCCAGCGGCACGATGAGCACCAGGAAGCGGAAGGTGTTGTAGAACATCTGGTGCGTGACCGGGTCGTTCAGCACGAAACGGTAGTTGTCGAGTCCGACCCATTCGGGCTCGCCCACCCCATTCCATTTCTGAAAGCTGAGCTCGAACGCCCAGAAGATCGGATACGCGAAGAAGATCGCGAACAGAATGAAAAACGGAGAGATGAACAGATAGTCCTGCCAATGCTCCCGTAGCGTGCGAGCCAGCGCGCCACGCTGTTTCGGTTGTTGGACAGGTAGGTTCTGAGTTGCGCTCGTCGAGCTCATCGGCGTGCTCGTTTGCTTTCGAGTTCCGGCGGAAACCAATAGGGGAAAACCCGCGGGGTGCCGGTACCGGCACCCCGCGGCGCAATCGCGCTACTGATAGCGGCTGTTCAGTTCGCGCACCTGATCTCCAAGGGCCTTCAGCCCTTCGGTGATATCGGTGTCGCCGGCCAGGATCGGAATGATTCCCGCGCCGATCGTGGTCATGGCCTCGCCAAAGACCGGCTGCTTGTACCAGGTGGCCGGATATTGATCGACCGCCTGCGTCCAAACAGCGTTGAAGTTGAACTCGCCAAACGCTTCGCTGCGCACCGCGTTCCACGACTCGCTCTGCAAATAGGGCAGATATGGCGGCAGAATGCCCCATTGCCCACACGCCTCTGCCCCCTCCATGGTGCCAAGCGCGGTCACCATGAAGTTCTTCACCTCTTCCGGATGCTCGGTGTAGATGGTCGAAGCGATGGCCGCGCCACCCAGGTTGGCGGTGAGCAACGATCCTTCTCCGGCCGATGGCAGGAGCGCCACGCGCCACTGTCCGAGACCGCCCTGCTCGTCGGTGGCATTCGGCTCGATGCCGAAACCCCGATACCAGACGGCCTGCGGAGTCGCCGCGACATTGCCAGCCGCAATCTCGGCGAAGTAGTTCTCCTCGAACGGTTCTTCGTCGATGGCAATGTCGGCCTGATACAGCTTCTGGGCAATCGTCATTGCCTGGATGCCCAGATCGTTGTCGAAGGTCACTTCGGTGCCATCGGCATTGGTGATGCCTCCGCCGAGCTGGCAGAGAATGAACGACCAGAGATAGGCCGAGGATTGGGTGCCTGTGGTCGGAATCACCAACGACGCCGCGCCAGTCGCGTCCTTGATCGTCTTGCCGATTTCGAGGAACTCATCCCAGGTCCACGAATCCGGCAGCGTCACACCGGCTTCGTCGAGCTTGTCCTGCCGAAAGTAGATGCCGACGGTGGCGATGTCGCCCGGGAACGCGGCGTACTTCTCAGTGGACGGAATGAAGCATTCGGCGGTCTTGCCGGGCGAGAGATTGTCCTTGTCGGCGGTCACGATATCGGTGGTGTCGAGGAGCACGCCGGTCTTGCCGAGCTCCTGCACCATGTCGATCTCTGGCCAGAAGATGTCCGGCACCCCTTCTTTCGCGGTGATCGCGGCGCGCAGAATCGCAACGTCGTTCTGCTCCATCATGTTGAGCTTGACGTTCGGATACTTGGCTTCGTAGATCGGCTTGACCAGATCGAACGGATGATTCGCGTGAACGAAAACGTTCAGCGTGATCTCTTCCTGGTTGCTGGTCCGGGTGACCTTTCGTCCCGACGCCGGGGCGGCCATCGCGCTCTTGCCGACCAGGGCGGCGGCGCCCAGTCCGGCGCCTGCGCCCATCAGGCCGCGGCGGGTGAGTTTCGCGTTCTTCATCGAGAGCTCTCCTTCGACATTCGTCGCTGTGTGAGGAGTTGGCCGGTCCAACGCTGGACCGGGTTGTCACGACCCCGATCGTTCGTTCGAGGCGGGATGGCCTTATTCGATAGTTGGCTCCTCCTTCGATCCTTCGAGCAGCAGGTTTCGCTTGGCTACCTGGGTTTGCACTACGTTGGCCGAATAGGCAACATGTTCGTCCATCGCGCGGGCAGCAAGGTCGGAATCGCGCTGGGCGATTGCCTCGACGATGCGGCGGTGATGGCGCATGGCTTCGTCGATCGAGCCGGGGTGATCCGCGATCAGCACCACGATGTCCTGCATGAGCTGGCGCACACTCTCGACCATGACGGAGAGATAGGGATTGCCAGCTGCTTCCGCGATCGCCTCATGCAGGGTGTTGTCGACGAAGGAAAAGCTCTCCCAATTCGGCTCACCTTCCGGCCCGGGGCGATAACCGGCGACGATCTGGCGGAAGGCAACGATCTGTTCATCCGACGCTCTTGCCGCTGCCAATCGCGCAGCGTCGACCTCCAACAAGCTCCGGAACTCGAAGAGGCGATCGACTGAGCCGAGATCGGGTGAGACCGAGAGCACGATCGCGCGCGACACCGAATCGACCGGGCGGTTGCGGACATAGAGCCCGCTCCCCTGACGCGCCTCGACCAACCCCTGCGCAGACAGCACCTTGATCGCCTCCCGCACCACGCTGCGGCTGACGCCAAAGGTTTCAGCCAGCTCACGCTCAGTCGGAAGGCGATCCCCTTCCGAAAGGCTGCGGTCCCGGATCGCGTCTTGTATCTGACGGACGATCTGCTCGTAGGGGCGGACGACCGTGACTGCGGAAAAGCTCATCGTTGCACTCGATATCGACCGGTTGTTCTGCTCATCAGGTTGTCAGACCAATCGAAGCATACGCGAGTGACCAATACGATGTCCAGCGGCGTCGTTGCCAAGCACGTCACGGACGGGAGCTGGGCGCTCTTGCCGATACGCCCAGCATCGTCCGATCTCGCCCCGTATCAGTAGTCAGGAATCTCGAAGGCGTCTGGAACCACGATGCCCAACCGGCCGCCGGCGCGAAGGAAGCGCACCGATCCGTCCGGATTCAGGATCAACTCCCCGAATCCGCCCGAAAGCGGTCCCTCCTCGATGGCGAAGATGGTTTCGGAGACCGGAGAGAGCCGCGCGGGCGGCCGCTCGGTGATCTCCCGGGTGAACGGGTCGATGTTCATGCGATGCATGACCAGCTCGCCCCCGTCCAGCTCGATCAGGATGTCCGCCAGACCAGTGAAGTAGTGTCCTTCGAACCGAGCCATCTGCTCGGACGTCAAGCGCACCGGCGCGGGGGGATTGCGCCGGAACCCAACCACCTGCTGCAAGATATGGGCGTAAATGGCGGAGTGCAGCGACCCGCCGGTTTCCCCATTGGTCACGATCGCCAGCGCGAACTTCCGTTCCGGAATCACGCACAAGCGCCCCATGAACCCGTTGGTGGCGCCAGTGTGCTCGACCGCGCGCACGCAATCGATCTCCCGCAGCGACCAGCCCAACCCCCATCGTCGGGTGAAATCGGCTTCCGTATGGAGCTCGCGCATCATGCGGGCGGTTTCGGGTTTCAGGATCTGGACATCGCCATAGCGACCGTCGCCGATGTGCATTTCCGCGAATCGAATCAGCTCCGCCACGGTGGCGATGATGCCGCCGGCAGGATTCGCGCGCCGCGGAATCTGAAATGGCACGGCAATGCGCAGTTGATTCGGTCCCGCATCGAGATGCCCGACCGACACCGAATGCAACACCGCTTCGTTGGCAAAGAATGTCGCGCGTTCCATTCCCAGCGGCAGAAAGATGCGCTCCTTCATGGCCGCTTCGAAGCTCATGCCCAACACGTTCTCGACCGCGCGGCCAGCCAGGTCGAACCCGGCATTGCTATACGCCCAAAGCTCGCCCGGCGCGGCATGTTGCGGCAGATCGTGAAACGCCCGTACCGCCAGCTCCAGCGCATCGTCGCCGTCGCCATGGTCGTCGAACCGATCGCCGTAGAACCCACCCCGATGGGTGAGCAGGTGGCGCAACGTCAACGTGGCGCGTGCGGCCGGATCGGAAAGCCCCAGTTCCGGCACATACCGCAGCACCGGGGCATCGAGATCGAGCAGCCCCTGGTCGCAAAGCTGAAGCACCAGTGTGGCGGTGAAGACTTTGCTGACCGAGCCGATTTGAAACAGCGTTTCGGGCGCGACCGGCTCGAGCGTTTCCATGCTGGTGATGCCGTACCCAAGGTACTCGCGCTCACCCTCATGAAGGATGCCGATCGCGACACCAGGCACTTTCCAGCGGTCGATCTGTTCGTATACCAGCGGTTCCAGCGTGCCTGCGAACGGCATTGATCGACCGAGTCCCCAACCCTACCGATTTTGTACGGACACGATTCTACCCCGAGGTGAGCACGCAGCACGCGGCTGGCAGCATGCAGTCACGCGCGTCAACAAGGATCGAGCCCCAATCCCCCGATCTGCGCGCTGCGTGCTGCCTGCCGCGTGCTATACCGGATACCCCAGGCGGCCGCCGAGGCGCAGGAAACGGACGGTGCCATCGCCGTTGAAGAACAGCTCGCCGATGCTGCCCTCCAATGCGCCGTCGTCGACGATGAAAACGGTCTCGGAAAGCGGGCTGAGGCGATAGTCGCCGAGGTCTTTCGACTCACCGGAGAACGGGTTGTGCCCGATGCGCTTCATGACCAATCCGGTTTCGTCGCGGGTGATCACCGAATCGGCCAACTGGTGCGTGAAGGTTCCGGCAAAGAGATCCAATTGCTCCGGGGAAAGTGACACCCGCGCCCGCCCGGCCTCGTGGGTTCCGAAGCGGGTTTCCAGCGCCTTCGCGATGATCGCTCCGTGCACCGATGCTCCGTATTCCCCATTGGTCAGCACAGCAATGGCGTAGTTCTGGTCGGGAACCAGCACCATCCGCGACAGGAACCCGTTGGTGGCCCCGGCATGCTCGACGACCTGCAGATTGCCAATGTCATGAATCACCCAGGCCAAACCCCGGTCGTGGGTGTAGTCCGCTTTGGCTTGCACCGTGCGCATGGCCATGGCGCTTTCTTCGGAAATCACCCGCTTGTCGCCCACCGCGCCATTTCGCAGATGCATGACGGCAAACCGAATGAGTTCGGGCACGTTAGAGGTCACCCCGCCAGCGGCATTCGAGCGGCGCGGAATCGGCCAGGGGTCGCTGACGATGAGACCATCCTCTCCCCCGACCTCATGTCCCACGGCCACCGAATGGCGAATCGCCTCCGCCGCGAAATAGGTCGAGCGCTCCAGTCCCAGCCGCTCGAAGACACGCTCCTTCATGGCGGATTCGAACGGCTGCCCAAGGATGTTTTCGATCGCGCGGCCGACGAGGTCGATCCCGGCATTGCAATAGGTGTAAAGCTCACCCGGCGCGGTCTGCTGCGGGAGGTCGCCGAAGGCGCAAACCGCTTTCTGCAGCGCATCGTCACCGGTTCCCTGATCGTCGAACCGGTCGCCATAGAACCCGGCAGTATGCGTCAACAGCTGCCGTGCCGTGATCGATTCCCGCGCCGCGCTGTCCGCCAGAACGAGCTCGGGCACATAGGTAACGATCGGGATGTCGAGATCGAGCAGACCGTCGTCCACCAGGGTCATTGCGAGCGTAGCGGTGAAGATCTTGCTGATGGAGCCGATCTGAAAAAGCGTCTCCGGGGCCACCGGTTGGCCGGTCTCGATATTGGTGATGCCGAATCCAGAAAATTCGACATCATCGCCATCGAAGATTCCGACAGCCACACCGGGCACATTCCACTTTTCCATTTGTTCGAGCACCAACGGCTCCAACCGCCCCATCGATCCCACGCCCGCGTACCCTTCCTGCTTCGACGAATGCAAACGCGGCACATTCTACCCGTGTCGAAGATGCTCGCCTGAGCCGCTCGGGAATCGGTGATAAATTCACGAGAACAATTGGGATTCGACGCATTTTCCGGAAAGGCCGCCATGAGCGCTGAACCCAGGCAAACCCTGCACGAGCGATTTGTCGCAAATCTGACTCGCGAAACAACCGATCCCTGGACGAAGTTCGAAACTGGCATCCCCATGCGGGATGGAATCGAGCTCGCTGCCGACGTTTACCTTCCCAAGGGGCAGTCCGGACCGTTCCCGACAATCGTGGAACTCACGCCGTATGACAAGTCTGGCGCGTTCATGATCGATGATGTCGGGCTTTTCACCCGCAACGGATATGCCATCGTGGTCGTCGATCTGCGCGGCCGCGGCAAATCCGAAGGCGAATGGAGCCCCCCGCTCTTCGATGCGCCAGACAGCCACGATGCGGTCGAGTGGGCTGCGGTGCAACCCTGGAGCACCGGCAAAGTCGGCATGACGGGACTCTCGTATATGGGCTGGGTGCAGTGGGCCGCTGCATCGGAACATCCGCCTCATCTGGCGGCCATGATTTCCACGTCCGCCGCGGGACGCTGGCAACAGGAGATTCCCTACACCGATGGCTGCCTGCAGCTTTATTTCGGTTGGTGGGCATACATGGTTCGGCGGCGCATCACGGAGTTTCATGGGCTGGAAACAAACGACTGGGAAGAGATTCTGCGTTGGCTGCCCATCGAGAAGATCGGCGAATTCATCAATCCCGCCGGTCCGCTCTGGGAGAACATGGTCGGACGCGACAGGCTTGACGACTTCTGGCGCGCAGTGCGTTATGACGACCAGTACGACACCTTCGATATCCCTGTGCTCCACGTCACCGGGTGGTACGACCTGGAGGACCTCCTGGGGGCCTTCCACCATTACGAGCACATGATGGCTGCCTCGCCTGCCAAGGCAAGCCAGCGACTGATCGTCGGCCCGTGGAGTCATGTCAACTCCCGGATGCCGCATCACAGCTACGCCGGCGACTTCCTCTCCGACGACGCCGCGCTCGACATGGACGCCGAACATGTCCGTTGGATGGACTATTGGCTAAAGGATGAACAGAACGGCGCGCTCGACACAGCTCCGGTGCGGATCTACGAACCAGGATCGAACCGCTGGCGAGAGGAGCAATCGTGGCCGCTCTCGACGAAGGAGGAGACCTTCTATCTCAGTTTCGACGGCGCGGCTGGCTCTCTTGCATCGGAAGAACCGCCGGACGATTCTCCTGCCCAGTCCTATCGTTACGACCCACTCGATCCCGTGCCGACGCAGATCGATATTCGGAAGTACCCGGTCGAGCATGTCCCGCTCGATCAAACCGGCAACGAAGCCCGTTCCGATGTCATCAGCTACACGTCCGAAGTGCTAACCGAACCGATCACAATTTCTGGTTGGGCGCATCTGAAGCTGAATGCTGCCAGTGACTGCGACGATACCGACTTTCATGTGAAGATCACTGACGTCCGCCCAGATGGCCGTTCGATGAAAGTGACCCAGGGATGCAAGCGCGCGTCGTATCGCAATTCGCTTTCCGAGCCAACCGCGATCGTCCCGAACGAACCGTTCGAGATCGATATCGAGCTCTGGCCAACGCACCACGCATTTCTGCCAGGCCACCAGATCCGCGTCACCGTCACCAGTAGCGACTTCCCCTGGTTCGCGCGCAACCTGAATCAATTCGGTCACATTCGCTATCAGAGTGAACCGAAGATCGCCACGAACACGATCCTGCCGGGCAGCCGGATCGTCCTGCCAGTAGAGTAGACCGCCATACGCTTCTCACCGTCATCCCGAGCTTGCCGAGGGATCTCTCACGAGCCGAGACCCGGCCGCCGACATGGAGCCATGCGGTTGGGAAACGAGAGATTCCTCCGCGCCGGCCGGAATGACGGTAGAGACGTGGAGTCCGTCGACTCGACGAGTTGCTATCCCTTCGGCCGCAACGCCTGGGTCAACCCGTCGCCAATCAAGCCAAAGGCGGCGCCAGTGATGAGCACCGCAATTCCCGGATAGGTCATGAGCCGCCAGTCGCGCAGGAAAAAGTCACGAGCTTCGGAAACCATGAGACCCCATTCCGGATAGGGTGGCTGCTGCCCAAGGCCGAGGAATGAAAGCGACGAAAGCAGCAGGATGTTCAGCACGATGTCGGCCATGGCATAGATGATGACGATGGCCATAACGTTCGGGGTGATGTGCCGCAGAATCAATCGCGTGGTGCTGGCGCCGCAGACCCGTGCAGCGTCAACGTACTCCATATTCTTGGCTACCAGCACTTCGCCACGCACCAGCCGTGCATAGGTCACCCAACCGATCAACCAGATCGCGAAAATGACATTTACGGGCAGCGGTCCCAGGCCAGGCACATCGGTTGGCGTTGTCCCCAGGACCGCAATAATACCGATGACCAACACCAAATATGGCAACGCTAACGTGAAATCGACCAGCCGCATCAGCAGCGAGTCGATCTTGCCGCCACTAAAACCTGCGATCAGTCCCACCAGTAATCCAACGACTACCGTAACCAGCGTTCCCATTGTGGCGATCACAAAGTCTGTCCGCCCGCCGTATGCCAATCGCGTCGCATTGTCCCGCCCAAAATTGTCCGTTCCCAGCGGGTGCGCCAGGCTCGGACTGGCGAACGTCGGTTGATCGAACGCGGGATCCGTAGGGCTGTACGGGCTTACGAGCGGACCGACAATGACGAAAGTCAGCATCGCTCCAAGCACGACTAGCCCGGAAACCAGTACCGGGTTGAACCATCGCCGTGAAATCCAAGTACGAGAATTCTTAGCTGGGACGGGTACCGTTCCCAGTTCTCCAGTGGCAATGGCGCTACTGCTCATGAGAGCTTCACACGGGGATCGAGCGCCGCATAGAGAATGTCCACCACCAGACTTGTGACCAGCACGATGACGCCAATCACCAGCGTGACGCCCTGAATAACTGGATAGTCACGGTCGAAGATGCCGCGCACGATCAGTTGCCCGATGCCCGGAATGGAAAAAATCGTTTCCATGATGGTGGTGCCCCCAATCACGAAAACGAAGATCAGGCCGAGCAGCGTGATCGAGGAGAGCGACGAGTTGCGCATGACATGCCAGGTGAACACGCTCCGGCTGGAAAGCCCCTTTGCGCGGGCCGTACGCACGTAGTCACTTCCAAGCGTGTCCAGAATGCTCGACCGCAAGCTTCGGATCGTCAGCGCGGCGATCGCCAGCGCCAAGGAGAGGGCCGGAAGAAAGAGATGGTAGAGATGGCCGAAGAAGCCGTCTCCATATCCAGCCACGGGAAAAATTTGGTACTTCACCGAAAGCAGCTGCAACAGCATCATGCCGACCCAATAGGCCGGCATTGCAAGCGCGCAAAGAGTGAAGATGCGCACGAGCTGATCGGGCCAGCGCTCCTTATTGAGCGCCGCTACCGTGGCAAGGGGCACCGTGATGAGCACCGCCAACACCATCGAATAGACAGACAGAAACAGCGTAGCGCCAATGCGGTCGGCGATCACGGTAGAGACTGGCTCATGCTTCCGGATCGATTCCCCCATGTCTCCATGCAACACCAGTTGCCGCATGAAGAAGCCGTACTGCACCAGCAGCGGCTCATCCAGCCCAAGTGATTCTTCGATCGCGGCAATCGCCTCCGGTGTCGCGCGCGGACCGAGCATTGTCGATGCGGGATTCCCCGGAACGAGCCGCACCAGCAAGAAGGTGAACAGAGTCAGCGCAAACAGCACGGGGATCATAATGACCACCCGCCGGACGATGAACGCAATCATGGAGCGAATCCGGGACGATCAGGCGACAAGAGACCAGGTAGCGACTGGTGGAGTGCCGGGTTCGACACTCCACCAGCTGCGATTCGCACGCTAGACGTCAGTGCGCCAAACCTCGTAGAGGCGGTAATTGCCCGTCGGCGAAATGCTGAAATTCTCGATTGCCGACCGGACGGCCGTTGCACCCGATGGATAGTAGAGATAGACCATATACGCCGCTTCCTGCACGAGCTTCTGGATCTCGTTGTAGATCTCCTGTCGCTTTTCAGGATCGAACTCGGTTTGCGACGACTTGACCAATTCGTCGACTTTCGGATCGGCGAAATTGGCGGCCGCGGCAATAGCCCCTTCGCTGCCAGCCACGAATGCCGTGATCTCATCCGGATCGATGATATCGGTCGTGTAGTACGCCTTCGACATCTGGAACGCGTGATCCGGGCCGTAGACAGCGTCCAGCATGCTCGCCCCATCGAGTTGCGAGATAGTGATCTTTCCGCCAATCTCGGCCAGCGCTGCGGCCACGAGTTGGACGACCTGCGCTTCGACCGAATCTCCAGCGCCAACGATGAGATCCAGCTCGAAGCCGTTCTCCGCCGCCGTGCCGGCCAGCAATTCCTTCGCCTTTTCAACATCATATGGATACGGCGGCAGGGCATCGTCGTGCCCGTTCATCTTCGGTAGGAAGCTGTTGGCGACTTCGCCATTGCCGAACAACACATTGTCGATGATGGACTGCTTGTCGATCGCGTAGTTAATCGCTTGGCGAACCTTGACATCATCGAGCGGAGCAACCCGCGTATTCAGCAGGATCTGGTCGAACCGGGCTACTGCATCGCGCACAACCAGGGCATCGGGATTTGCTTCCAACGATTCGAGTTGATTGAACGGCACGCTGGTGGCGATATCGAGCTCGCCTCCCTGGAACTGAAGCATGCGGGCATTCGAATCCGGCAGCACTTTGAAGGTGACCCCATCGAGATACGGTTTACCCGTGTCCCACCAATCTGGATTCCGCTCGAGAACGATCTCCTGGTCTTTTTCCCAGGACACGAACTTGAACGCACCACTCCCGATCGGGTGCTGAAAGAACTCGTCTCCTTGCGCTTCCACCAGAGCCTGGGGAATGATCGAAGCGCAGAACATTGCCAGGTCTGCCTCGAGCGGCGCCCACGGTTGCGACAGATTGATCAGCACCGTCTTGTCGTCTGGAGCTTCGACTGAGTCGATTGCGACGTAGATGAACGCCCACGGCCCGTCTTCCAGGCTCTTCAGGCGCATCAGGCTAAACACGACATCGGATGCTTTGACCGGCGAACCATCGTGGAAGGTCGCATCACGTAGATTGAAGGTGTACTGCGTGCCAGCCTCGTCTGCCGACCAGGATTCTGCGAGTCCCGGCTCGACTGCGCTGCCATCAGCGTTGGCGCGCACGAGCTGGTCGTAGAAGAGCAGCATCGTCCAGATCGCCATGTTGTCGACTGGAAGAGGCGGATCGAACGTCGTCGCATCAGAATCAGCGAGACTCATCGAGAGCGTACCGCCCATCATTGGTTCTGATTCTTGCGCACCCGCATGGCTGACAGGCACGACTCGCGGCATGAGTCCCGCGGCGGCGAGCCCCGCGCCGCCCAATGCTCCCATCTTGATCAGCGATCGACGGCTAGTCTGCCACTCTGCCCATTGGCGCTCGGCCAAACGCGCATCCCGAGGTTGGATCCGCGTCTTGATCGGTGGTTCGAACGACATCGAGATCGACTCCTTCTCGCTGCAGTTGGAATTCGGACACAGGCACATCAAGGTGACTGCACCCGGTTCAGCGAAACGGCCAACATACAGGCCTGCTTCACGCGAACTCTCCGGGACACGCCCTGTGTCCCATGGAATGGCGGCATGGTAGCGCAGCATGTTCGCCACTCACAATGAGACATTCTTTTTGGAACCTCGAGGAACGCGAATTCAGCTTGTACGCTCGAACCAGAGCATGTCGCGTAGAGGGATGCCGTTTTCCTCCAATCCCTCCGGGTAGCCCTTCTCAGGAGAAAAGTAGTCCTGTTCGATCCGCCACATGCGGAAACCGGACTTCTGATAGAAAGCGATCTGGGCGATGCTCGAATTCCCCGTACCCACCGTTACCCGGCTATACCCTCGCCCGTTGAGGTCGGAAAGCACCCGCCGCAGCATCTCTCGGCCGAGTCCCCGTTGCCGCTTCTCCGGTATCACCGCCACCGCGCGCAACTCGACCGATGAGAGCAGAAACGGGATCGCCTGCACCACGCCCACATCTTCGCCGTCCTGCGACGCGACATAGAGAATGCCCTTCTGCAGATAGCTGCGCACTTGCTGCTCCGACTCGTCGGCCAACAAGAGCATTGGCAGGTTGGCCTCCCGGTCCGGGCCGGGGTCGACGGTTCGCAGTCGCATCGCTTCCACTTTCTCTTTCATAAGAACGTTGACAATCGCTCGCCCTGCGGCCAGTATGGACAGATCGCGGGATTTGCCCAGTCGTCGGGAGCCCGTCGCGACTTCCCAGACGATGCCACCATATGAGGAACCCGGCAATGGCGCTCGAAGGACTATCGGTATTCGAACGAGGCACCCTGCCCAACTGGCTCAAGGTTCGGCAGAAACTCTATGCCGAAGAAATCGCTGATGTCGACGCCGCTGTGGCCGCGCAGTTCCAGCGACCGGGCATCGGCGAGACCATCAAGCCCGGTATGCGCGTGGCGATCGGCGCCGGCAGCCGAGGCATCGACCGCATCGCCGAGACGGTAAAGGCCACGGTCGACCAGGTGAAGCTGCGTGGCGGCGAACCGTTCGTCTTCCCCGCCATGGGGTCGCATGGAGGCGCCACACCCGAGGGCCAGAAGAACCTCCTCGATCACTACGGCATCAACCCCGAATCGATGGGCTGCCCGGTCAAGGCCACCATGGACACCGTGCGCCTCGGCATCGTGGAAGACGACGTGCCGGTCTACTTCGACCGCATTGCCTATGAGGAAGCCGACGCTGTCATCCCGGTCTGCCGCGTCAAACCGCATACCGACTTCTACGGCCCGATCGAATCCGGCCTCATGAAGATGATCGCCATCGGCATGGGCAAGCAGAAGGGAGCCGACACCTTCCATTCCCGCGGGTTCCCGGAGTTCCACACGCTCATTCCGGCTGTCGGGCTCTCGACGCTCAGTCACGTCAACATCCCCTTCGGCATCGCCATCGTCGAAAACGGCTACGGTCATTCGGCCATCATCGAAGCGGTGCCGGCCAAGGGAATGCTCGAACGGGAAAAAGAGCTGCTCAAGCTGGCGCGTGAATGGCTGGGGCGTCTCCCCGGCGAGAAGATCGACATCCTGCTGGTCGACGAGATCGGCAAGAACATCAGCGGCGACGGGGCGGACCCGAACGTCATCAATCGCGATGTTTCGGGCGAGATTCTCAAGAACGAGATCAATCCCAAGCCCGAGATCCACCGCGTGATCTTCCGCGATTTGACTGCGGACACCGAAGGCAACGCCACGGGTGTCGGTCTGGGCGATTTCGTGCTGCGCCAGTTGGCGGACAAGCTCGACCCGGTCTCCACCTATATGAACGTCATCACCTCGAAATATCCCGCGGGTGGCCAGTTGCCGATGGTCGTCGATAACGACCGCCAGGCGATCTACTTCGCCATCGGGAGCGCGTTGCGCACCGAGGCCGAAACCGCCAAGATCGCCAGGATCAAGAACACCAAGGATGTGGAAGAGTTCTGGATCAGCGAACCGCTGCTGCCGCAGATGCTCGCCTCGGGCCGTGTCGAGCAACTCACCGACCCGGTCCCGCTTGCATTCGATGACAACGGCATGTTGGGAGCTTTCTAGGGTCCACTACGCTATCGCGCGATGGCGTTATGTCGCCTCGCGTGCCTGGCGGATTCGTCGTGGGCGGCAATTCGACCCTCAACCATCCCCCAACCCCGTTCCTTCTCCCAAACCTGGGAGAAGGAAGGGGGCTTCTGGCGCGCTGAACCGTTCCCCATCACTCCCTGAATCGGGAGAGATGCCAACCGGGAGAGATCCGTCGCTTTGTTCAGGACCAGTGGAATTGATTGGTGCCGCTCATGATCGGACGCATTGACGAACTCGACGCGCTCATTCGCGCGCTCGAACGCACCCAGTCCGGTCGTGGCTCCGTTGCGCTCATCGGAGGAGAAGCCGGGATCGGCAAGACCACCCTGGCTGGCGAGCTGCGTTCCGCGGCCGAATCCCGCGGCATTGCCGTGCTGTGGGGACGCACCCCGGAAGCCGCATGGGCCGGACCCTATGCCCCCTGGATCGAGGCCCTGGATGGGTTCGACGGCGGAAGCGCGGCGCTCTTCCAGTCACCCGACGACTTGTCTCCGGACGACCGTCAGGCACACGTCCACGACCGCGTGCTGCGGCATCTTCTCGCCGCGATCCGCCGAGCGCCCGCGCTGCTGGTGCTCGAAGACCTCCACTGGGCCCAACCAGCCAGTCTGGATCTCCTGCGGCATGTCGCGTTCGGCGCCACACACAGTGGCCTGCTCATCACCGGCACCTATCGATCCGGTGCGGCTGCGCCTCACCTGCCCCTTGGCAAGATGCTCGGCCAGTTGCGCCGCGAAGCAGACGTGCTCGACATTACCTTGGGCGGTCTCGACCGTGATCAGCTCGAACGGCTCCTTCCGGACGCAACGTCCGGTCAAATCGACCGTGTGTTGGCCGAAACCAATGGCAATCCGCTGTTCGCGCTCGCCGCCGGGGAAATGCTGGCCAGCGAACCGCCATCGGCGCAGCACCCAGGATCAGACGACTCCGGTGTCCCGCTTGCACTGCGGCAGGCAATCGGCCAGCGAATCGATGCTCTGACCGAACCAACCCAACGCGTGCTGGCCACCGGCGCGATCTTTGAGGATGGATTCGATGTCGCAACGCTGGCCGCTCTGATCGATCTTCCGGACGACGAGATCATCGAAGCGTGCGACGAGGCCACCGTGCAGGGCTTCCTGCAGCCGGGGCGAGGGCTCGACGAGATCGTGTTCGCCCATGCCATCGTGCGGCAAGCGGTACTGGCCAATTGGCAACCAGCGCGCCTGGTGCGCGAGCGGCGGCGCATCGCCGAATTCCTCGCCGAAGACCCGCGCGGCAACCAGCCAGGCGAGATCGCTTCGCTCTACCACCGCTCCAGATCGCTTCCCGGCGCGGCTGCCGGTGTGCCGTTCGCGCTCGAAGCGGCCGACGACGCGCGCGATGCCGGCTCGCACGGGCAAGCGGCCACGTTCCTGCAATTCGCGCTCGATCTCAGCGACCTCGACGACATCCGCCGGGACGAGCTTCTCCGCGGATTGGCGCTCGCGCAAGCCGAATCGCTGCAGATCGAACCCGCGCTCGCAACGGCCTGGCAGGCGATTGCGGCCATGGAACGCGCAAATGTCGACCCTGACGAAATCGCCGACTTCTCGGCCTCGATCGCCGTCGCGCTCAAGCACCGCGCCGGGGCAACCCCGGACCAATGGACCCCGCTGGTGCAACTTGGCCTCGAACGCGTGCGAACCCAGCGCGGTCTCGGCTGGGCGCGCCTCTCGTTCGTGCTCGAGCCAGTCGAACCGATCTCCCGCAGTGGTATTCGTGCGGGAAGCTGGACGGGATACGACCCGGAAGCCATCGCCATTGCGCGCGCCAAGGGTTCCGAAGAAGACAAGGCCCGCTCTTTCGAATCGTTCGACAGCCGCACACGTTCCGAGACCGACGCGCTTCTTTCCCTTGGGCGCGGATTCCGCAATCCCTATGCCCGCATGCACGCGCTCACCGTGGTCGGCAACGACCTGCAATATCGTCATGGAGCGTTTCGGGATGCGTTACGCGTCTGGAACGAGATCGAAGCCTTGGCTGAGCGGCACGGAGCCGTCGCCTGGCAAGCGCAAGCGCTCAATCAGCGCGCCCTCATCGAGATCGCGCTCGGCGAGCTGCGCCGGTCCCGTGCGACCGAGCGGAGAGCCAACGACCTCCTCACACGTCTGGGGCCTGGACGACGTCCGGAGCTCTTCTCGATGGAGATGGCGACCGCGCGCGCCTGCTATCTCGGAGGCGATTTCGATCGGCTGAGCGCGTTCTGGATCGCATTCGCCGACGATCCCGCGCTCGGACCGGGTGAAGCAGCGTCGCTGCTTGGCCCCTTTTTCGCCGCGGTGGGAGCATTTGCAGCTACGGAAGCCGGACTACCCGATCGCGCCCGGGCAACGATGACCGCGCTGACACCGTTGCTGGAGCGGATGCCGCTCGACGCGCCCAACCACAACGGATCGGTCGCGTTTGCAGCGTTGGCGATCTGGAACCTGAGAGACCGTGAATCGGCCCCGCGCTACCGGCGGCTCTTGAGCCGCATGGTCGAGAATGGCATTCAGGACTACCCGCAGACCTCCCTGGCGCTGAGCCAGGCGCGCATGAACGCGCTCCTCGATCGATCCGAAGAAGCCGAGGCCGCGTTTGCGCTCGCCCGCGCGCAGTTGGAAGCCTCGGGGCAAGTCCCGCTTGCCGCCATCGCCAGCTACGATCAGGGCGCCTGGCTGTCCGAGCGCGACCGGCACGACCTCGAGCGCGCGCTTGCGCTTGTTAGCGCCGCGCATGCGGAGTTCGAACGGCTGGCAATGCCCTACTGGCAGGAGCGCGCCGCGAGCTTGCAAGCAGCGATTCAGCAGAGATTGGGGCCGGCGACCTACCCCGCCGGTATCACCGAGCGCGAGATGGAAGTGCTCAAACTGGCGGTGCAGGGTCACTCAGACAAAGAGATCAGCGACCTGCTGTTCATCTCGCCGCGCACGGTCAATGCTCACATGCGCAACATGTTCGCCAAGACCGGATCGGCCAACCGGACCGAGCTTTCGGTTTGGGCCGTCGGACAAGGCATCGTGTCGAAGTAGTGCATCTTACCGATATACACCGTCACATCCCCGTGATAGCGTAGGCAGTGGGAAGTGGGATTGTTCCTGGCGACTAATCGTGTGCTGCGTAATTGAAAGGAAGCTCGATGTCTACGATTTCGACCAATCGCCGAACGCTGGTTCTCTCCGGGGCTGCTGCCTTGGCGGCCGTTGGATTGATGCCGCGTAACGGCGTGGCCGCGCGCGTGATTCAGTCTGGCGGCGGAATCGCCGGAGGAGGCTCGGTCACGACGGACAGCGAAGGGCCGGGAGAGTTCTCGGTGTTCGGTTCGCAATTCTCCGTCGAGGGAAGCGACACACCGATCTTCTTCGGATCGCTCAGCTATCTCGATGTCACCGCCTCCATGACGATCGAAAGCATCTCGATCACCGCCTACGGTCCGCTGGAAGGCGCGGAAGCGACCACCCGCCAGATGACCGGCACCTGCTCGGTCAACAACAAAGGTGTCCACCCCTTCGATGTCACGCTCGTCGATGGCGGTCCTATTGGCACCGGCTCCGACTCGTTCCAGCTTGCAGTTGGCAACGACGGCGAAGCCGAAGTCACCGATCCGTTCTATCTCGTCCAGTCGACCGTGCAATCGGGCAATCTGCAGTTGATCGATTTTGTCTTCGAGGACGACGCCGACGCCAGCGCGACACCGGCAGGCTGATCGTGAAGTCCTGAGTCCGGGGCCCAGAGTCAGGCGAGACATCCTCTCTCTGGGCTCTGGACCCTTGACTCTGGACTCTGGACCCTGGACCCTTGACTCTGGACCAGGTGCGAAAACACCAAACGCATCGACCTGAGGTCTTGCCGCCAGTACAACCCGGCAGAAGCTCAGGCGAAGACACTGGCCATCTTCTCCGCCGATTTCAGTCCCGAACCAGTGAGCACCACCGCGGTCGATTCACCCGCGCGGATCGTACCGTCGGCGAGGTAGCGGGTCAGCGCCGCCGCGGCGACCGCGCTGGTCGGCTCCGCATAGAGCCCAAGCGCGGCAAGCTGCCGCGTCGCAACGCGAATCTCATCGTCTGAGACACCAATAGCGGCGCCGTTCGACCGGCGGATCGCCGCCACCGCTTCCGGCAAGCGAACTGGACGCGCAATCGAGGCGCCTTCGGCGATCGTCGGGATACGCGCGCGGCATGCGTCGACCGGAATTCCATGACACGTGTCGGCAATCGTCGCCCATGCTTCCGGCTGCCCAACCAGCAAACGCGGCAACCGGTCGATCTGGCCAGCCGTCATCAGTTCCTGGAACCCCATGTCGCATCCCAGCACCAGGCTTCCCGCTCCGGCGACCAGCACGACATTGTCCGGCGCGGCGAATGCGAGATCCTCCCAAAGCTCGTACGCGATCGACTTGATGCCTTGCAAGAACATCGGATGCCAGTTGTGACTGGCATAGGGAATCTCGGCCGACTGCCGGATCGCCTCGTCCGAGACCTGATCGCGCGTGCCTCCCACCAGTTCGATGTCAGCCCCGTAGGCGCGCGATTGCAGGATCTTCGCTGGCGAGGTTGCCGCTGGCACGATGATCTTGGCAGCGATCCCGGCCGCGGCGGCATAGGCAGCGACCGCCGCGCCACCATTGCCAGAACTGTCCTCCAGCACACGGGCCGCGCCCTGCCCGGCAAGGTGCGAGAGCATCACCGACACGCCCCGATCCTTGAAACTGCCAGTTGGGTTGAACCACTCCAATTTGAAACGAACCGGAACGCCGCTCCAGTGCTTCTCGACCAGCGGAGTGCACCCTTCGCCCATCGAGACGCGGTGTGCTGGATCGACCGGAATCGCCGCCCGATAGCGCCAGATGGAACGGTCTTCGCGCTCGATCTGGCTCGGATCGAGACCCGGCAGCGGGCTCACGTGCAGCGGCGAGCCGTCATCTCCACGCCAACGGGCATCGTCCAGCGGATAGTTCCGTCCCGCGCGGTCGATGAGCACCGCGTCGCATGTCCAGGTCACTCGTGGTTCCTTCAGAGGGTGGTGTCGTCACCCAGCAGTTCGCGCGCCTCGAGGGCAAACGATTCCATCGGCGCGTCAGGATACCGCTCCAGGTAGCGGCGCGATTGCAGATAGGTCTCTAGCACGTCCATCTCTTTGACGAAGCGCGCTTCCGGCGTGGAACGGGCGCTCAGCTCCGCCCAGTCCGCCAGCAGCTGGTCTCGGCGGTCGAGTGACAGCGTAGCGGCCAGTGTTTCGATGGCGGCGGTTTCCCGGGCATGCTTGGCTGCCTGCTGTGCATCACCCCGAATATGCCGCTGGTTCAACCAGTCGCGGCGCATTTCAGGGTCGAGACTGCCCAGGAAGCCGCGGTCATAGGGAGTCGCGTCGCCGGCCGCCGATTCCGCCAGATCGTGCAACAACGCCAGTTCCACCACCCGTGCCCGGTCGAGATCGTCCGGCGCGAGCAGCCACGCCAGCAACGCCACCCCAAACGAGTGATCCGCGACCGATTCGACCTCCGCAGCCGGAATATCCCGGTCGAGCCAGCCGGATCGTGGCAGCTCTTTCAGTTGGCCCAGCGCCTCGATCATCTCCGGCGAAAGCGGATATCTAGCCATTGCCACCCAACTGCTCATCGAGGAATTGCAGCGTGGCCGTCCAGGCGTCGGACGCCTGCGGGAACGTTTCGGCTTGCTCGTCGAAGGTCATGAATCCATGCCCGACCCCGCTGTAGGTGATCGATTCGTAGTCCTTGTTGGCCGCTTCGAGCCTGGCTTCGTAGGCCGCCATGTTGTCCATGCCAACCGCTTCGTCCTGATCGCCCACGATCAGGAGCAGGGGGGCCCAAACCGCATCCGCCTGATCCATCGGCGCCATGGGCCACCCGTCTCGCCTGGCAGGGAACCCGTAGAAAGAGATCGCCGCATCCGGACCGCCAACCGCGCCGGCCGAAAGCATCGCCAACGTGCCTCCCATGCAGAAACCGATCAACCCGACCGGGCCATTGCCTCCATGGCGGTCACGCAGAAAGCGGACCGTCGCCAGGACGTCTTCCAATGCCAGATCCTTGTCGAGGGCGCGCATGCGGGCAAACCGTGTGGCCGGCGCATCGTCGTTCAGTTCACCCTGACGAACGAAAAGATCTGGCAACGCCGTCAGATACCCCTCGTCCGCCAGCCGTCCGGCCATATCGCGATAGAACTCCCGCGGACCGTAGATGTCATGAACGAGCACGAGCGCCGCTCTCTTGCCGCCATCCGCTGGTGTTGCGACGTAGACCGGCAGCGTCGTGTCTTCGCGGGCAATGTCTTCTCGTTGCGCTGCGGTTGGAGCTCCGCCGCTGATCGGCCAGGTAATCGATTCGTGGCACATCGTCTGGCTTCCTTTCACCGAACGTGGCTGGTCGTTTCCTCGATAATAGCCCCCTATCGTGCGCCTGTCCGCGCTCGTCACTCGCCGAAAGGGACAACATGCTCGGGTTCCCGACCTCCACTGACCTGCCCAAACCAATGGCCCGCCGGCGTCGCGGATCCCCGGTCTATGCCCGGAAGGGCATGGTCGCTACGGCGCAACCCCTTGCCACCGCCGCGGGGCTCGAAGTCCTGGCGAATGGCGGGAATGCGGTCGATGCGGCAATTGCGGCGGCATTGGTCGACGCGGTGACCATGCCGGCCTCGTGCGGTGTCGGAGGCGATCTCTTCGCCATCGTCTCCAAACCGGCCCAAGGGGGCGGGTACGCAGAACTCGTCAGTGTCATCAGCTCGGGTATCAGCCCACGCGGCGCATCGCTCGAGTTCATGCAGGAACGGGGCGAACTGAACGGCCGCGTGCTCGCGCAGACCGGGCCGCTTTCGCCCTCGGTGCCCGGTTTCCCGGCAGGTATCGATGCCCTGTTGCAACAATTTGGCAGCAAGCCGCTGACCGAATTGAGCAAGGCCGCCATCGGGCACGCCGCAGACGGCTTCCCGATTACGCAAAAACTCTCGGCCATGATCAAGGGCGAGCGTGCGTTCCTGGAACGGTACCCGGCCTCGGCCGCCGTCTTCCTTCCCGGTGGCAAGGCGCTCGGCCCCGGCGAAATGTTGAGACAACCTGATCTCGCCGCCACCATCGACCAGATCGCGCGCGAATCGTCGACGGCGTTCTACCAGGGTTCACTTGCCAAGCGGATGACCGACTGGCTCGGCGCCAATGGAGGCGCTTTGACCGCCGAAGATTTCGACGACCATGCCGCCTGGGTGGGCGCCCCGCTGCAAAGCACCTATCGTGGCAAGACCGTCTACCAAACCGGGCTCCCCACTCAGGGCTTCGTCCAGCTCGAGGCGCAGAACATCCTCGACGGCTTCGACATGGGTGCTATTGGCACCGATTCGGCGCTCGGGGTGCATCTCATGGTCGAATCGCTCAAACGCGCGTTCCACGACCGCCATCTCTACGCCGCCGACCCGAACTTCGTCGATGTCCCGATGGACAAGCTCCTCTCAGCCGAATGGGCTGCCGAACGCCGCGCGACGATCGATCCGGACCAGGCACTGTTCGAAACGAAATCGACCTACCTCTACCCTGGTGACACCACTTATCTCTGCGCCATCGACGGCGACGGACTCATGATCTCGCTCATCATCTCGGTTTCCGGCATCTGGGGCAGCGGCGTCGTCGCCGGCGATACCGGTGTGCTGCTGAACAACCGCGCCGGGCACTGCTTTTCGCTCGATCCGGCGCACCCAAACCTGTACGCTCCGGGCAAGAAAACGATGCACACCCTCAACTGCTATCTGATTGCCGATGCAGACGGCACGCCGCTCGTTGTCGGGGGCACCCCCGGCGGCGACAGCCAGACGCAGTGGAACCTGCAGTGCATTACCGCCATGTTGGATGAAGGTCAGGACGTGCAAGCCGCGGTGGAAGTCCCGCGCTGGTCGATCTGGCCGGCGACCTATCCGGTCGATGTTGGGCATCCCTTCCGCCTGGTCGTGGAGGACCAGATCGGCCAGGACACTATCGACGGCCTGCGCGCCCGTGGGCACGACGTGGTCACCTGCGGTCCCTGGGGGCAGAGCGGCAGCGAAATGATCATCGCCCGCGATCCCGACACCGGAGTTCTCGTCGGCGGTTGCGACCCACGCAGCGAAGGTATCGCCGCGGGTATCTAGCGCTCGTCGTTTCAGTCGAAGAAGTCCATCGTTCCGACCGGAACCCGCAGGCACGCCCGTCGTTCCAACCAGAACCCGCAGGCACGCCCGTCGTTCCGACCGGAGCCCGCAGGCGGAGTGGAGGAACCTCTTGTTCCCGACGCCACCTTGTTCATACTGGCAACCGGCACGCGGCGTAACGAGAGGTTCCTCCACTTCGGTCGGAACGACGGCCTCTCGTCGTTCCGACCAGAGCCCGCAGGCGGAGTGGAGGAACCTCTTGTTCCCTGCACCAACCCGTTCAGATACACAACCGGCACGCGGCGCAGCGAGCGGTTCCTCCACTTCGGTCGGAACGACTGGGAGGTTGTGCTATAACCGGCGCTGCGTTTGTTCAACTAATCTGAAAGGTAAGGCGATACGATGACCAATCCAATGATGAAGAAATGGGCCCAGGCGCTGGTGCGCTTTTCCGCGCCGGTCAAAAAAGGCGATTCAGTACTGATCACCGGAGGTGTCGAAGCCGAGCCACTGCTGCGCGCAATCTATGCCGACGTCGTCGAAGTCGGTGGACACCCCGTTATGGTTCCGCTCTTCACCGGCGTGCAGGCATCGCTCCTGAACAACGGCTCGGACGAACAACTCACCTGGATCAGCCCGATCGAGCGGTTCACTCGCGAAGTGGCCGACGTCACCATCGTCGTGCTTGCCGACAGCAATACCCGCTCGCTGAGCGCTGTCGATCCTGCCCGCCAGGCGGTCTTCCAGGGCGCTCGCCGCGAGCTCTTCAAGACCTATATGCAACGCGATGCCGACGGATCACTCGTCTGGACGCTGACCCAATATCCGACCAATGCGTTCGCCCAGGACGCGGAGATGTCCACCGAGGACTTTGCCAACTTCGTCTTCGCGGCATGCATGCTCGATCAGGACGATCCCGTCGCCGCCTGGAACGCGCAAGCCAGGAAGCAGCAGATCCTGGTCGACTGGCTGACGGGCAAGAAAGAGGTTCGCCTCACTGGTCCCGGCACCGATCTGACGGTCGATGTGACCGGCCGCAAGTGGATCAACGCCGACGGCACCAAGAATTTCCCTGACGGCGAAGTCTTCACCGGTCCGGTCGAGCAGGGCACCGAGGGCTACGTCACCTTCAGCATGCCGGCCATGCATCAGGGACGCGCGGTCGAGGGAATTCGCCTCGAATTCAAGGGCGGCAAAGTGGTCGACGCCACCGCCACCAAGAACGAGGAATTCCTCATCCACCAACTCGACATCGACGAAGGCGCGCGCTATCTCGGCGAATTCGCCTTTGGCACCCATTTCGGCATCCAGCAGTTCACCGGCCAGATCCTCTTCGACGAAAAGATCGGCGGCACGGTGCATATGGCAGTCGGCGCGGGTTACCCGGAGACTGGAAACAGCAATGAGTCTGCGGTCCACTGGGACATGATCTGCGATCTTCGCAAAGGTGGCCGGGTGGAAGTCGATGGCGAGCCCTTCCTGGTCGACGGCAAGTACCTGCTCTGGGAGAAGTAATGCCGGTCGAGACCGTTCCGCACGACGCCTTCACGTTCACTCCGATCGACCGGCCGGTCGACGGAACGGTCACCGTGCCTGGCAGCAAGAGCATCACCAATCGGGTGCTCCCGATTGCCGCTCTGGCGCGCGGAACCAGTCTGCTCACCGGGGCGCTCTTCAGCGATGACACCCGCTACATGGCGGAATCGCTGAACCGGCTCGGCATCCGTGTGGAATCGGACGAGGCGGCCAATTCGTTCACAGTCACTGGCGGCAACGGAACCTTCCCCGCCGCCAGTGCCGATCTTTTCATCGGCAATTCCGGCACCTCGGTCCGCTTTCTGACCGCGGTGCTTACCCTCGGGCATGGCGAATTCCGCATCGACGGGATCCCGCGCATGCGCCAGCGCCCGATCCAGCCACTCATCACGGCGCTCAACGATCTCGGCAGCAACGTGCGCAGCGAAGCCGACAGCGGCTGTCCTCCAGTTCTTGTTGCTGCAAGCGGCCTGCCTGGCGGCGCCGTAACCGTCCCCGGCGACAAGAGTAGCCAGTACTTTTCGGCGCTTCTGATCGCCGCGCCGTATGCGCGGGCAGGAGTCGAAATCCTCGTCGAAGGCGATCTCGTCTCCAAACCCTATATGCCGATGACCGCCAGCACGATGCGCGCCTTTGGCGTCGAGGTCGAGCTGGACGAGATCGGGTGGAAACGCTTTGCCGTCGCACCCGGCCAGCATTACCAAGCACGGAATTATCACATCGAACCGGACGCCTCGAACGCCAGCTACTTCTTCGCCGCCGCGGCGGTCACCGGCGGCCGGGTGCGGGTCGACGGTCTCGGAAAACACTCGACGCAAGGCGATTTGAACTTCGTGCGCGTGCTGGAAGCAATGGGCGCTTCGGTTACGATCGCCGATGACTACACCGAGGTCATCGGGCCGCCCATCGGTCAACTGCGCGGAGTCGATCTCGACCTGAACGCGATCTCGGACACCGCCCAAACCCTCGCCGCGATCGCGCCCTTTGCAGAAGGTCCCACCACCTTCCGCGGGGTCGAGCATGCACGGCTCAAGGAGACCGACCGCGTGGCCGCGCTCGCCACCGAGCTGCGCAAGCTCGGCCAGCAGGTGGAGGAGCGCCCGGACGGCTTGACGATCGTTCCCCAGCCGATCGTGCCCGCCGATATAGAGACCTACGACGACCATCGCATGGCGATGAGTTTCGGGATCGCGACCTTGCGCGCGCCGGGAATTCGCATTCTCGATCCCGGCTGCACCGCCAAGACGTTTCCCGACTTCTTCGAGCGTCTCACCGCGCTTGCCGCCGGATAGCGGCTCGACTGGCTACACTTCGGACCGTGAAACGATCCGATACGCCACTTCGCGCCACGAGCCCGATGCAGCCACGACCGCCAGGAAAGAGTTCAGTGCCGGGTGTCCCGAGTCCAGCGTCTCCGAATGAGTCGCTCGACTCCGGACACCGGACACCAGACCAAACGCCGCGCCCCTGGCCGCGCTGGATCGCGATTTCCGCTCTCTGCCTGGCAGTCTTCTTTTTCGCGCTGTGGCAAAGCTCTGCCGAACTTCACACGTCTCCATTTCATCCGGACGAATCCCGCTGGATCAACCGAGCCACCTACCTGGAGGAGCTTCGGCATCCCCTCAGCAGCTTCTGGCAGGATCGCTACCTGATCCGCGCGCAGCCTCCCATGGGCTCGTACATCATTGGCCTCGGGTTGCTCCTGCAAGGCAAGGACCTGCATACCAACGGCCCCTGGGATTTCCAGTACGGGTTCGAAAACGCCATCACCTGGAACGTCACCCACGGCAATATGCCCAGCTATGACAATCTGATCGCCGCCCGCCAATGGAACATGGTGCTCGGAGCGCTCACCTGCGTCCTCCTGGTGCTGATCGTGGGAACAATGGTGAACTGGGCCGGCGGCGCGATCGCTGGGCTCATGATGGCGATCCACCCGTTGCACATCTATCTCTCGACGCTGGCAGTCTCGGACGCGATGTTCACCACCATGTTTGCCTTTGCCGTGCTCTCCGCCATCTGGCTCGCGCGCAAGCCGACCTGGGGGCGTTCGGTGCTCCTGGCGGTTGCGCTCGGCATGGGCGCGGCAACCAAGCTCAGCCCGCTCTTCATCGCGCTCGGTTGGACCGCGTATGCCGTTGTGCTCTTTCTCGACCCCTGGCTCCGGTCGCGCCAGCGGCTCGGCAGGGCGTGGGGGCTGGTTTCACGCCGCGAACGCGGCACCGAGCGGCAGCTTGGCTGGAAACTGTTGGTGCAAACCGGGTTGGTCGGCAGCTTCTTCGTGCTGGTCTATCCGTTCCTCTGGTCCGACCCAATTGGCAGGACCAGGATCATTTTCGATTTCCGCCGCTACGAAATGGACAACCAGGCAGGCTTCTGGCCGCAGGCCGCGATTCATGGACCGCTCGACGCGCTGGAGCGCACCTGGCAGAACCTGCAGGACCGCACCTCATCGTCCGAACGCATCTTCGTCTGGCTGGGCGATCTGTTCGGGCGCGACTGGAGTGGGCACAGCATCGATCTCTATCTTGCGGCGCCTGGATTGCTGGTGCTGGTCTATCTTGCCTGGAAGAACGGGCTCGCCAGCCCGCAGATGCTCGGCCTTCTCGCCATCGCGGCACAGTCCGTGCTGATTCTTTTCGCCCTCGGGGTCGATTTCAACCGTTACTACGAACCGCTGGTCTTTACGACCGCGGCCGGTATCGGCGTCCTTGGCGGCTGGCTGGCCGGATTGGCCTGGGGTCTGGCTCGGTCGTATAGCCGCCAAAGTACCTCGACGAACGCTGCATTGCCGCAGCCAGTCGGCGGTGGATCGCAGTCTGCCGAGTGGTCGTGACAGCCGGTGTGTTGTCTCTATTCTTCCGATCCCGTTCGGGGTGGGGCCAGACTCTCCTGGATACTCCGCCGAACATCCTTCATCAACATGTAGAGATGGAGTGGCTCGATTGGCGAAGATTCGAAGCCGAAGCGCTCATAGTACCGGCGCGCTTCGGAGTTCTTTGCATGAACGGCGAGCGCGCGAATTCCGGCGATCTCGGCGGCGGCCGCCGTTCGGCGCATCGCATCTTTCATCAATCCTTCTCCAATTCCTCGTCCCTGGAACTTCGTATCTACAGCCAAACGAGCCAGAATCATTAGTGGAATTGGATGATGTGCCATTCCCTTGGCAAGACGCCTGGGAGCACCATCGAATTGGGTTTCGCCTACGACGAGCGTGTAGTACCCAGCAATCGCTCCATCGATGATTCCAACGTAGGTTTGAGATGCGTTTGCGAATTGGCTCTGCAGCGCATGCTGGGTCAAGAATCGATCGAGGAGCTCCTGACCGCACCGAAATCCTGCGACTTCATGGTAACGCGAGAGCTTCTCGATTCGATTCGAACTCACTCGGTTTCACCGACTTCGAAGACGCTTGGAGTCTGAAAGAGACGAACTACTTCGGGAATCACGCGCGGTGGAGCATCGAGCGCCTCCATGAACGCCTCCCATTGCTCTGCGTTTAGTCCAAAGTAGCGGCGATCGGGCAAGGTATCGTCCGCGCGATCGAGCGCGCTTCTGAGCACAAAATCACTGACCGAGCGATGCTCGAGTTCTGCTGCGGCGATCAGCTTGCGCTTGTCTTCCGGTGTAAGGCGAAGATCCAGTTTTTCCGAACGGGGCGTCGCGACCATTGGAAGCCTCCTTTCCAGGGGAATCGTAGCCGAATTGCCCGACATTGTCATGACACACCGGACAACTACCGTTTCCGAACCAGGATCACCCCGGCCATCGCCAACAGACCGCCAAGCGCCTGCAGCAGCGTCAGCCGCTCGTCGAGGGCCAACGCGGCGATCACCAGCACGATGAACGGCTCCAGATAGAGATAGATCAGCGTCCGCTGTGGCCCAACCTCTTGCACGGCTCGTTGCCAGAGGGTGTTTCCCGCCAGCATACCGATCGCGCCGTACGCAAGCGCCGCCCAGGCGAGCATCGTTGGCGGATCGGCCCGCACCTCCCCAAACCAGAACAACCCGATCGGCAGCAACGCCAGCGACGACAACAGGAGAAACCAACCGGTCGCCCGTGGCGCGCCGTACTTCCGCACCAACGGTTGCGGGTAGACTGTCGCGCCTACCCATGTAGCGCCCGCCGCGATTGCCAGCAGGTCGCCGGTCAACGACGTGCCTTCACTCGACCCCGCGCCGCCCACCACCAGGATGACGCCCACGAATCCCATGACGAGCGCCAGCGCCGACCGCGAGTCGGGCATCTCTCGCGTGCGGATCCAGCGGTACATGGCTCCCATCAGGGGACTCATCGAGCTCAGGATGATGAGATGCGACACCGACGTGAGCGAAAGACCACCCATGAAAAGAAGTTGCGAAAACCCGATCAGGCACACCCCGGCGACGATGAAGCGTGGCAAGTCGCGCCGGTCGATTCGCATCGGTTTGCGCAACAGGGTCATGACGCCGAACACCAGCACCGCCGCCAGCACCGGCCGCAACGCGATGTAGATCATCGCCGGCATCTCGTCCATGGCGTACTTGCCAAAGGGCGAGATGCCGCTCCAGAAGAGAATCGCCCCCATGGCCGGCAAACTGATGGCCGCGCCCATGCGCCGCGCTCTCCGGTCGATCTGCTCGCCGACGTTCCCTTCGTGCACGGTCATGACGCCTATCGTTTCCGCACGAGCATGACGCCGCCAATCGCCAGCAGCCCGCCAATCGCCTGCAATGGAGTCAGGCGGTCGCCAAGAATGATCGCCGCGATCAACAACGCCAGAAACGGTTGCAGGTAGAGATAGATCAGTGTGCGCGCCGGACCGATCTGCTGCACGGCAGCTTGCCACAGCGTGTTGCCGATCAACGTCCCCATGGCGGCATAGACGAGCGCGCCCCAGGCAAAACCGGACGGCGTGTCGTCGATGACACCACCCCAGGACGGAAGACTCAACGGCACGATCAACACCAATGACGCGAGGATGATCCAGCCGGTCGAGCGCAGCGGCCCGTACTTGCGCACGAGCGGCTGCGGATAGATCGTCATCCCGACCCAGAGCGCAGCCGAGGCCAGGCCCATCACGTCCCCTGCGACCGACGCGCCGTCCGCCGCCGAGGCGTCCCCCACCACGATCAGCACACCGCAGAAACCGATTGCCATTGCCAGCAATGAGCGCCGATCCGGGAGCTCCCGATGCACCACACCTCGCCAGACCGCCGCGATCAATGGCCCGGTGGACGCCAGAATGATCATGTGCGCAACGGTGGTGCGGGCCAACCCTTCGGTGAACAGGAGGGTCGAGCACCCGAAGAGCACAATGCCAGCAAAGAGGAATTTCGATACGTCGTCCCGGTCGATCGTCACCGCGCGTCGCCGGAGCGCCAGATAGAGAAAGACCGCCACCACCGCAATCACCATGCGCAGCGTCATGAAGACCAGGGTGGGAAAGTCGGCCAGCGCGTACTTCGTGAATGGCGCGACCGCGCTCCAGATCAACACCGTGACGAAGGCCGTTGGGTTGATGGCGCGCGCGATCGACAGCCGTCCGCCAGTGGGCGACGCCCCGTCGTCTGTCGCGCTCACCGGCGGCTGAGAATCGCGTCACCCACGACGCGCGACGAGGCGCGGACCGCCACTGTAAACGCAAAGAGCGGTCCGAAATCACGCGTTGCCATCATCGAGGTGGCATAGAGCCCGGGGACCGACGTCTGAAAGGTCGAGTCGAGCACCGGCGCGCCATTCACGGCTTCGATCTGCTCCAGCAGGTTACCCGCGGCGAGCATCGGCACGTTGGCGATATTGGTGCGATAGCCGGTGGCAAGCACCACCTTGTCCACCTCGAGCGTGTCGCCATTGTCGAGTGTGAGCGAGATCGCCCCGTCTGCCTCATCGCTCGAACCGGCGACCGTCCGGCCAGGCCGGCTGCGTATCGTCGGATGCGCCAGTCGCGGGGCCAGCCAGGGCTCCAGTTTGCTGCGCCCTTCGAGCCAGAGCCGGAACGCAACCTTGCGCTTCTGCGCGTCGTCCAGTTCCCGGAACCACTGCGGGTGGGTGGCGATCCGCTCCACCACCGGCGCCGTCCAGCTCCAGTCAGCGGGAGCGAACCGCGGCGTGCGGTGCCGATGAATCACATCGACCGAGGCCGCTCCCGCCTCATGCAGCAACGCCGTCCACTCATAGGCGCTCTGCCGCCCCCCGATGATCGCGTAGCGCGTGCCCGGCGCATCCGAGAAATCGACGTAGTGCGCTGTGTGTTGCACATTGTGGGCGGGAAGCACTACTCGCAGCTCGTCCGGCACATAGGCAAAATGCGCGAACCCGAGCGCGAGCACCACGCTCGCCGCATTGACTGTGAAGCCATTGGCAAAGACCGCATCGAAGGTTCCGTCCGGCCGCGTGTCGATACGCTGAATCGCCAAATCGACCGGCCGCAAACCGGCCACCTGTTCGAACCAGACGGCAAATTCGAGATAGTCCGCCAGGGGAAATGGATCGAGTGATTCTTTGGTTCGCCCGGTCTCCCGCATCCAGGCTTCGATGGTGAAAACGCAGTTTGGGTCGTAGTGCCAGTCCCAGGACGAGCGCAAGAACATGCCATGCGGCATCTCCTCCCGCCAGAACGCCATCGAGGATCCCACCAGCAAAGGGTCGAGCCCAAGCGTCCTGGCGTAGGCGGCAATGCCAAGACCATACGGCCCAGCACCCACCACGAGCAGCTCACTCTTGTCCGGCAACTCGTGGGCCATCATTGGCAGCTCTGTCTCCACTGTGGGAATCGTTTTATCCGTTTCGTACAACCTTCGACCACAGCCACCAACTTCGCATCACGGGAAACCTTTGCTTGTTGGGTATTATCCTGCTCGACACTCGAACCGTGGAGCGCGAGATTCCGTGCAGGCATCAGACATCATTTCCGGTAGCAGCCAGAAACAAGATCATCTCCCTGCCAGGACGACCCTCCGGCACGGTGGCACGCTCATGCGGCCCCAGACATCGCTGCAGCGGCGCCTGGGCATCCGACTGGGCCTGGCGGCACTCACCATTTTGATCGTCACGTTGTCGGTCTATGTGGAGCGAGATGGCTTCGTCGACAATTCGCATCCGGGCGAGACGCTCTCGCTGCTCGATTCCGTCTACTACGCTGCCACGTCGCTCACGACCGTCGGCTACGGCGACATTGTGCCGGTCTCGGCACAGGCGCGATTGTTCAACACCATCTTTCTCACGCCGGTTCGTCTCATCTTCCTCGTTCTTTTCTTTGGCTTTGCCTACGAGATTTCTGTTTTCCTGATGCGCCGGACAGAGGAGCGCGACGTGAGCGAACTGAACAAGCGGGTCGAAAAGCACACCATCATCTGCGGTTACGGCACCACGGGTCGCGCCGCGGCCTCTACGCTCATCTCACAGGGCAAACCGAAGAGTGACATCGTGGTCATCGACCGCATGCGTGAATCGGTGGACCGCGCGCTTTCGGACGGTTTCAGCGCGTTCTTTGGCGATGCCACCGAGGAGGAGACCTTGCGCCGCGCCGGTGTCCACAAAGCGGAGTCGGTGTTGGTTGCCCCGGGGCGAGACGACACCGCGGTGCTCATCTGCCTCACCGTCAACGATATCGAGCCCGACGTCAATCTGGTCGTCGCCGGCATGGAAGAGGAGAACCTGAAACTCCTCTACCAGGCCGGAGCCGATCGTGTGATCGCGCCGGCGGTGATGGGAGGACGATTGATGGCCGCGGCTGCTGAGACACAATCCGTTCCCTGGTATGTGGAACATGTGCTCGGCAAGGGATGGACCGATCGGCAGGTGCGTAACGTCACCGCGAAAGAAGCTGGCGAAAAAATCAGGGATCTCCCCGGCTTTCGCGATGTGCTGGTGATGGGCGTCTCCCGCCCACCCGATTTCATCTGCGATGGGCTGGATGATCTACTGCTGGAGCCCGGTGATGTCATCGTCTACTACAAACTCACCGTCCAGGATTCCGTCACCCGCCGAATGGAATCAAATGGAGAGCATGCATGATCGATCTCACCCCGCGTGACATCCATCCCTGGGTCGCGGAGGGAATCGACGCCGTCCGCTTCGGCGTCAGCATCTACCCACAACCGCCCGATTGGCGGCACTTTCTTTCGCTCGTGCAGCAGATGGAGTCTGCCGGGTTCGATGGCTATTTCAGCTACGACCACCCGGGCGCGAATGCCGATTGCTGGACCGCCCTCAGCGCACTCGCCGCGGTCACGAGCACGATCCGGCTCGGACTGGCGGTCGATTGCATCTATTACCGTTCGCCCTACCTGCTGGCGCGCCAGGCCGCCGATGTCGACCGGCTCTCCAATGGCCGGCTCGTGCTGGGGCTTGGTATCGGGCATGTCAAGAACGAGTTCCACGAGATGGGCATTCCATTCCCACCGGTCGCCGAGCGGCTCCAGGGAATGGACGAGACGATCGCCATCGTGCGCGGACTCTTCAGCGGCGAGCCGTTCAAGTTCGACGGCCAGCAATGGTCGGTGGACTCTCCGGGAACCTTTCTCCCGCCGGTGCAGCAACCACGGGTGCCGATCCTGCTGGCTGGCGGTGGCGAGAAAGTCACCCTGCGCCAGGTCGCCCAGTACGCGGATGCGTCCAACATGGGCGCGCACGGCTCGATTGGCATGGCAGTCTCGGACGAGGACATTCGCCGCAAGTTCGCGGTGCTGGCGACCTATTGCGAGCAGTTCGGCCGTCCCGCTGAGGCGGTTCTGCGCAGCCAGTTCACCATGCCGCTGGTGCTTGGACGCTCCGAACGGGAAATCGAGCAGAAGCTCTCCGCCTGGCCAGCGGAAACCGTCGCTTCCTGGGGTGATGCCATGCTGGCCGTCACACCGGACCGCGCCGTCGCCTTCTACCAGGCCCAGGCCGCGCTTGGATATCAATACTTCATCGCCAATATTCTCGGCACCGACGACGACACGATCGAGTTGCTCGCCACCGAGGTCATGCCCAAGGTTGTCGAAACATGCACGCCCCCACCACCGCCTCGATTCTGATCGTCAACTACAACTATGGCCGTTACCTGGCCGAAGCGATCGACAGCGCTCTTGGACAAACCTGGCCGAACGTGCAAGTCGTCGTGGTGGACGATGGCTCGACCGATGAATCGGCGCTGATCATGCAAACCTACGGCGATGCGATCACACCGGTCTTCAAAGAAAACGGCGGTCAGGCGTCCGGGACGAACCTGGGGTTTCCGCTCCTGACCGGTGAAACCGTCATCCTGCTCGATTCAGACGACATTCTCGAACCAACAGCCATCGAAAAGACGATCGGCGCGTTCTCCGATCCCGATGTCATCAAAGTCTGCTGGCCGTTTACCATCATCGACCGGAATGGCGCGCCAACCGGAGAGATCAGGTTCAGTCACCTCCCCGATGGCAACTTCCGAGCCAATGCGCTCAAAGTCGGACCGGCCAGCCACTACACGCCAGCGCAATCGGGAAACTTCTGGCGCAAATCATTCCTCGAACAGGTCATGCCCGTTCCTGAATCTGATTTCCGGAACATCGTCGATGCGTACCTTTTCGCGTTCTCCCCCTTCTTTGGATCCTTCCGCTCGGTCGATGAGCCGCTAACCCGTTACCGCGTTCATGGCAGCAATGTCTCGTCCAACTTTGGCGCCGGGAGACGCCGCAAAGACTGGGAGCTGCGCGCCACTCATCTGCACGCATACCTGACGGAACAGGGAGAGCAGGTATCGATTGCGCGCTGGCGACGCAAGAACACCTTCTATCAGCGGCTGAACGAGATTGCGAACGCCGAAGCCCGCATCGGCAAGCTGTTGCCCAAGAACGCTCCGCTGGCGTTGGTCGGCGGTCCGTTGTACGACCGGGAGGATCTCCGTCCCGCCCGGCCGGTCTATCGACCTCCGGACGCGATTCGCTCCCCAGATCGGACAGAGACAGACTTCCGTACCTTCATCGATGAAACCAGCGCCAACGGCATCGACTACATGGCGGTGCAAGGACCACGGACCTGGAGCGGCACCAACCTGGGTGAGCTTTGCGGGCTGCTCCGAGCCGAACACGACGTGCTCTACGAGAACGACTGGATCGTGATCGCAAAGCTCCGCGCGAACGAGAGCGCCTGACCAGCTCTGATCAAGCGCCCAGCTGCGTGCGAGCAACGTCCTGGCAACGACGACACCTCCAGCGAAACGAAAACGGCCGGGGCAGGTGCCCCGGCCGCCGTGATTCATGCGGTTGTCAACGTCGCTGAGGTTACCGTTCGTTCACCGGGACGTACTTCTTGCCAAGCTCGCCGACGAACTCGGACTGTGGTCGGATCAGGCGATTGTTCGACACCTGCTCGAGCACATGCGCGCTCCAACCGACCGACCGCGCCACCGCGAAGGTGGGGGTGAACATGTCGCCCGGCAGTCCAACCGCGGCCAGCACCGCCGCCGAGTAGAACTCGACGTTGGTGTAGAGTCGGCGGCCCGGCTTGCGCTCATTCAACATGCGCAGAGCCACGGTCTCGGTCTCCAGCGAAAGATCGAAGAAGTCCGGATCGCTGGCGGTGCGGGCCATCTCGCGCAAGATGTCGGCGCGCGGATCCTCAGCCTTGTAGACCCGGTGTCCGAAGCCCATCAGCCGGTCCCCACGATCGAACGCCGCTGTCAGCCACGGCTCCACATTCTGCGCCGTGCCGATCTCATTCAGCATGTCCAGTACTTTGGAGGGGGCGCCGCCGTGCAACGGACCCTTGAGCGCGCCGATCGCACCGGTCAGCGCCGAAACGATGTCCGACTGTGTCGAAGCAATGACCCGGGCGGTGAAGGTCGAGGCATTCATGCCGTGATCGGCCAGCAGGATGAGATAGGTCTGCAATGGCTTCCAATGGCGCTCATCTGGCTCGGTGCCGAAGAGTTGGTAGAGGTAGCTCTGGGCGGAGTTCATGCCTGCCACTGGCTTGACCGGCTCCAGCCCCTGGCGCAGCCGGAAGAAGGTCGCCAGCACAGAGGGGAACAGGGCCGAGAGGCTCATGGCCTGGTCGAGATCGGGGGTGTCTGCGAAAACGGTCGGCAACAGAGGCCCAACCGACGAGATTCCGGTGCGCAACACGTCCATCGGTTGCGCATCGGCCGGCATCTGCCGCAGCACCTCGATTGCGGCATCGGGCAACATGCGGCTGGCATCCAGCTTGGCCTGAAACTTGACCAACTCGCTCTGGGTCGGAAGATGCCCTACCCACAGAAGGTAGGCAACTTCTTCGAAGGTGGCATTGTTCGCCAACTCGTGGATATCGTATCCGCGGTAGACGAGCCGCCCTTCCTCACCAAAGACATGGCTCAATGCCGTCGAAGCCGCGACGACACCTTCGAGACCTTCGGGCTTGGGGAGAGGGGCCTCGGTAAGGGTCGCGGTCGATCCAGTCATCTGTTGTCTCGCTCCTCAAAGCTTCAGGAAGCGACCGGTTCAGCGCGGCTGGTGAACTGGCGCCCTGTCAGCGAACACCGTGCGCAAAGCGCGCTCCGGCTTACATGCGGGGCCGCAATGCCCCGATTGCGGACGCTGCGCTGATGGCATGGGTCCGCAGTTGTCAACACCAAATCCTAGCACTTTCGGGTTCGTTCCGGGACAGCAAACGCGGGAAAAACTCACAGAATGCAACGATGGGCGGGGCCGTTTGGCTCCCGCCCATCTGGTCGCATCGATTGAGCGATGAATTCGGCCTACTTCTGGCCGAGCACTTCCTTCATGGCATAGGCCGCGGTGCCGGCGAGCACCGCTTTGCCAATCGGGCTGCTGAGCAAGCCGCCGAGCATGTCACCAAGGCCGCCCCCCGAATCGTCCTTCGGCTGCGGCTGCGGCGCCGCGGCGGCCGTGCCTCCCCCAAGAACCTGTCCGAGGACGTCGCCAAGCCCTCCGCTGCCGGATCCACCGCCACTGGTCGCGCCAGCATTGCCGCTCGCGCCGCCCAGCAAACCGCCGAGGATGTCGCCAAGGCCCCCGCCGCCGCTGGAACCGCCTGCCGCGCCACCAGCCATTCCGCCCAGCAGACCGCCGAGCAGATCATCGAGGCCGACAGAGTCGCCCCCGCCGCCGCCGGAATCACGCGAGCTGACTTCCTTGCGCTCACCCGACCGCTCGATGTCGATCATGCCGGTGCCGGCTTTTCGATCTTGCAGCATCTGGTTGAACTGCGCTCGCTGGTCGTCGGGCAGGTTGGCCACCGACTGCTTGAATGCCTCCTGCATCTGCTCTGGAGTGGCCACCTTGGCCACCGCTTGCAATTGCTGGATTGCTTCTTCCTCGGTGTACCCCTCGTCAGGCTTGCCCGTCTGGTACCGCTTGATGAAATCCTGCGCCTTCGCCTTTTCCTCTTCACCGGCGGCGCCGCCGCCGAACAGTCCTTGAACCATGAAAATCGTCCTCCTTCGGCAACAACTACCAACGTGTCCCACTTGGGCAGGCGTGTTGTGCTACGGTAACCATTACTATAACGAATCCGTATTGACGAGTATCCCAAGCCCCAGGGACAGATCGGGCCGGAAAAGGACACCAAATGCGCAATCGATTGATGTCGATCCTGATCATTGGGATCATGCTGCTGGGAATCGCTGCACCCGCACGTGCGCAAACCACGGCGGTGGACTCGTCCACCCTGCAGTACCAGGCGCTCGCAGGCGAAGCAGCGCGCAACATCCTGAATCTCGCTGGGTCGCGCGATTTCAATGCGATGTACGACCTTATGCATCCTGATTCCAAGGAGGTTGCACCACGCTCGGCCGTGGTTGGGCTCTTCGATGCCGCCTATACCCAGGCCCAGGCCGGTGTGCCCCAGGTCATCAGCATCGAAATCGTCGAATACACCTGGCCCGTCACCGGCAAGACGTACAGCCCGGCCGCGAAGGTCACCTTCGTGCAGCCGATCGTCGATCAGACCGGCCAACAAGCCTACGTCCAGGACGCGATCTATCTGGCGCCTGACGCCGATGGCAATTGGGGCTGGTTCTTCGGCAATTCGGCCGAGATGGTCCAGGCCGCGATCGACACGTATGGCAACACCAACACCGCCACCACCGGCAACGGCACATCCGGATCGGTGCTGACCACGCCGCTGCAGGATGGCGACTTTCTGGTCAACACGGTCAACGATCTCGATGCCTTCTGGCGCGATGTCATCAGCTACACCGAATACGATTACCAGTCCCCTGGTGTCGTAATCGTGGCCGAGGGTGACACAGTGCAGAGCGCGTGCGGCCCGGCGTCGACCGGCTTCTGGGGGTTCTATTGCCCACTCGATACCAAGATGTACCTGGACGAGAAGCTACTCGACGATCTGAAGGACCAGGGCTACTACTTCGCCGCGGCGTTCGTCATCGCCCATGAATGGGCCCATCATGTCCAGTCCGGCATCGGCCTCAACCGCACGTCTCAGCCGACCACCTGGAACGATGTCTACAGCATCGAGCTCGAGCTCATGGCCGACTGCATGGCCGGCGCCTGGGCGCGCGATGCCGAGGGCCGTGGCGTGATCGAGCCAGGTGACATCGAGCAAGCGGCCACCTTTGCCATCCAGATGCTTGGCGATCCGCAATACATCGGCGAGTACGACGAACAAGCGCACGGCAACGGAGAACAACGCGTCTCCGCCATCATGGGCGGGTACAACGACGGATTCCTGGCATGCAACTTGCTGATCTAGTTGCTGTCCAGGGTCCAGGGTCGAGTGTCCAACGCATCTGACCCGGAACGGAGATAGCCTCCGACCCAGCATTCGTTCGTAAATGAGACCATTTTCGGCGTTTCGTGCGTTACTGATACTGAACGCTCCAACTCCGTTCTCACCAGCGGAGCTGGAGCGTTCGCCTTTCGATCAGCGCTCCCATGGAAAGGATCCTGCAATCGTGCGGCCATCGACTCCTTCGCGACGATCGTTCCTGATAGGATCGGCGGCCCTTTCCGCTGCCGCGCTCGCCCCGAGTTTTTCTCGCGTCGTGGCGCAGAGCGATGGAACCAGCGCGGACGACGGCTACCTGCTCCCGGCGAATCGCATCCTCTCCTACTACGGCTTTCCCACCAACGAGCTCATGGGAATCCTTGGCGAATACGCCAAGGAAGATCTGCTCCCGATCCTGCAAGACCAGGCCGCGGCCTATGAAGCAGCCGATCCCACCCGTCCCGTCAAGCTGGCCTACGAGGTGATCGCCTCGGTCGCGCAACGCGACGCCGGCGCGGATGGCAACTACCTCGAATACACCAGCCCGGACTGGATTCAGGAATATGTCGACTTCACCGCGGCCAACGACTTGCTGCTGATTCTCGACATGCAGTACGGCTACAACACCACCGAGCAAGAGCTGCACGCCGTGCGTGAATACCTGCTCTATCCCCATGTCCATCTGGCGCTCGATCCGGAGTTCAGTGTCAACGAGGGCGAAGTCCCCGGCGAGGTGCTTGGTCAGATCGACGCTGCCGATGTCAACTGGGCCCTGCAGGAGCTCGCCAACATCTCAGCCGAAAACGGCCTGCCGCCCAAGATCCTGATCGTCCATCAGTTCAATCTCTACTCGATCACGAACAAGGACCAGATCGTCGTCCCGGATGGCGTGCAGTTCGTGCTCGAAGTCGACGGCTGGGGCGATCCGGTCGCCAAGACGGAGACCTACAACGTGGTCGCCGGCGAAGTGCCGTTCGACTTCTACGGGTTCAAGCTCTGGTACCAGCAGGACGTCCCGCTCATGACGCCGGAAGAGGTTCTGGCCCTCGCGCCACCGCCAGACATCGTTATCTATCAATAGACGGCGCGCCGACAACGCTCACCCCTGTGATCCCCGGGCATCATGCCGCGCATCGACAGGTCGTGCCTTGTGTCGGTGTCGCACCCCTACCCAAATTCTCCTGTTCCCGAGCGCAGGCGTAGTATCCAAGGGTGCCCCCCGTGAAGGTCCAGTTGGCCTTCGATCGAACGGACCTTGACGGAGAGGACCAGTTCGAACAGGAGGGTATTCACATGGACGATAAGCGATTCGACGCGTGGACGCGTCTGTTGGCCGAGGGGCACACTCGCCGCAAAGTCCTCAAGATCTTCGCCGGGGGAGCCATCCTGGGCGGGGCTGCCGCCACCAGGCTCGACCAGGCAACCGCTCAATGCCCAGAGCGGCAAGTTCTCTGCAATGACATGTGCGTCGACCTCGGAAGCGATGCCGCGAACTGCGGCGCCTGCGCCACCCAGTGTGCGGCCGGTCTCCTCTGCTGCGCCGGAATCTGCCAGGAATGCTGCAGCACCGACGATTGTGAACCATGCGAGCGTTGTATCGACGGTGGCGCATGCCAGCCACTTGACTGTGGCGATTGCGCAACCTGCCTCGATGGCGCCTGCGTGCCAGACTCGATTCTTTGCCCGGAAGGGCAAGTGGCGTGCTGCGAAGGCAATGAACTGTTCTGCTCGGAGTGCTGCGACGATTCAGATTGCGGATCGTGCGAACTCTGCCATCAGGGCGACTGCGTGCCGTGTGAACGCGGTAGCCTGGTCTGCTGCGACAACATCTGCGTTTCCGACGGTGAATGCTGTGTTGGATTTGGCGAGGTGTGCGGTCTGTTGGAAGTGTCCGCGGCCAGCGACGATTGGCCCGCCCAACTCGACTGCTGCGATGGCCTTGTCTGCTGCGATACCGGGAATGGATCGGTATGCGCTGCATGCTGCAGCGATCATGAATGCCCCACGGGATCGATCTGCTGCGCTGGCCAGTGCCGCGACATCGAATGCTGTATCGACGACGCAGCCATCGGGCTCGACCCGAATCGCCGCTGTCCCGAAGGCTGCGGCTGCGTCGAAGGCAGCTGCGATTGCTATTGCCAAAGCAACGACGATTGCGCCTGGGACGCCTGCTGCTGCAATGACGGTACCTGTTCCGCCAATTGCTGCGTCCCTGGTTGCGCGCAGGACAGCGATTGCGACTCCGGCCTCTGCTGCTGTCATGACGGCAGCTGCTCGTCCAAATGCTGCACGACCTACACGCCGCCAGTCTCCACCCTGCCGGGTACCGGAAGCGGGAGCACGAGCGAAGGAGGCGGGTTCCTCCTTGCCGGCGCAGGTGCGCTGGCTGCATATCTGACCGCGCGACGGCTCCGGCAGGAACCGTCGCACGAGAACGAACCTGGCACCGAGGAGTAGCGGCTACCGGGCTTTCCCTGCCTACGGGGCATCACGACAACGGCTCGGGCGAATTCGCCCGAGCCGTTGTCCATTGCACGCGGGCGGTGCAGGACACAGCAAACGCTCAGACGTTGTCGAAGGAAATCTCCGCCGCCGCCAGAACACCCATGGTGCGGCCCGGTGCCGTTTGGTATTGCCAATACATATTCGTGTGCGCAATGACCTTGTCCGCTGGCGGCATCCCGTACGCGCTAAAGTCGTCGGTGGTGTGCGCATCGCCAACCAGCAGCGCATCGTATCCCCGGGCCACTGCTCCGTGGAGCGTCGAGCGCACGCAAGCATCGGTCTGGGCGCCCGTAATCACGAGGCTACCGACCCCAAGCCCTGCCAGCAGGGAATCGAGGATCGTCGCCTCGAACGAATCACCGTACTGCTTTTCGATCCTCGGCTCACCGTCGCCGGGGACGAGCTCTGGAACGATCTCCCAATCGTCGCTCCCCTTTGGCAGGCCCTCGTCATCGTGCTGAATCCAGACCACTGGCACCTGCGCCGCACGTGCTTTCGCCACCACCTCGTTGATGTTGGCAACGACGGCCTCGCGGTTGTGCCCGTTGGCCACGACCCCGTTCTGGACATCGATAACGAGCACGGCGGTATTGGGACGATTGGGAAGCGTAGTCATAGCGGCATCTCGTCGAACGACTGTAGCGAAAGAACGGCTCGGTGCGAGCAGAAACCAGTATAGATCATGTGTTCGCATCCTGGTAAGTTGTCGAGGACCGCTCCCAGACGCCCAACTCCGTCTCTGCCCTACGGCGCCTCGATTCCCACTTGATCCGCATGTGCCTGCGCTTCCGGAGTCGGCTCGACCTCGGGCAACGGCGTGTGCGTCGGCGGCGGACTCCACGGACGGGATCTGTCGATCCGGTCGGCGAGCACTTCTGCAATATGACGGGTATCCCGGCCAGTGAAATGGTCGATCTGTTGCCGGCAGGAGACTCCGGCCACCGCCACGGTGGTCGAGGTGTTCAGCTTGTCGATCGCGGGGAAGAGCCGCTCTTCGCCGATCCGCTTCGAGACGTCGTAATGCTCGGCCTCGTAGCCAAACGAACCCGCCATGCCGCAACATCCGGCGCCACTCTCCTGCGCCGAGCAACCTGCCGACTTCAGGATCGACATCGACGGCCCCATCCCGATCAACGCTTTCTGATGGCAATGCCCATGGAAGAAGACGTCATCACGGTCGCTCGCCTTCCAGTTGATGCCCAGCTCGCCATCTGCATCCAGCTTGGCGAGATACTCATCGATCATGAAGGCATGCTTTGCGACCAATTGCGCGTCTTCGTTCCCCGGCAGGAGATCGATGTACTCGTCACGCAATGTCAGAATGCAGCTCGGCTCGGTGCCAACGATGGGAATCCCCATGCGTGCATGCGGCGCCAGCAATTCCACGTTTCTGCGCGCGTTCTTGCGCGCATCGTTGACCAATCCCTTGGAGAGCATCGGACGGCCGCAACACGCGCGCCGTTCTTCGATGATGACCTGGAACCCGGCTGCTTCAAGAAGCTCGACCGCCGCCATCCCAATATGCGGATAGTTGTAGGTCGCGAAGGTGTCGTGGAAATAGACCACCGCCCCTCTGGTCGGACGGTTTGGCGGCAACCCCCGCACATGCTTCTTCCAGCGCTTCACGAACGTGTTGTGCTTGAAGGTCGACATCTTGCGCTCGGGATGCACTCCCACCGCGCGCATCACCGGCGCGCTCAGCGGAGTGGTCAACGCCAAATTGGCGACCGGCGCGAACATCGAGCCCAAACGTGAGAGTGTGTGGATATTGCCGAAGATCTTGGCCCTGGTCGGCACGCCGTTCGCCTCGTAGTACTGAGCCAGAAACTCGATCTTGAGCTTGGCCATGTCCACACTGGACGGGCATTCGGTCTTGCAAGCCTTACAGGAGAGACAGAGATCCATGACCTCGTACGTCTCTTTCCTGGTCAAATCCGCTGGTTCGAAGATGTTGCCAGCCAGCGCGTTGCGCAGTGCATTTGCGCGTGCCCGCGTGGTGTCCATCTCGTCTTTGGTCGCCATGTAGGAGGGACACATCGTGCCGGCTTTGGTCTTGCGGCAAACCGCGGCGCCATTGCACATCTCGACCGCGGCCATGAAGCCGCCCTCGCGCGAGAAATCGATATGGGTTTTCAGCTCGACCGGGTGATAGTCGACGCCCAGTCGCAGGTTCTCCGTCATCGGCGGCGCATCGACCTTCTTGCCGGGGTTCATGATGCCGTCTGGGTCGAAGATCGCCTTGAACTGGCGCATCGCCTGATAGAGCTCCGGACCAAAGATGACTTCGTTCAGCTCTGAGCGCTGCAACCCATCGCCATGCTCGCCGGACATTACCCCGCCAAACCGGTGCGCCATCTGGGCAGCCTCGTCGGCCATCTCCTTCATCATCCGGATGCCGTCTTCGCTCTTCAGATTGATGAGCGGGCGAATGTGCAGACAACCGGCAGACGCATGCGCGTAATAGGCGGCGGTCGTGCCGTGCTCGGCGCACATCCGCTCGACCGCGCCGACGAACTCGGGCAGGTGCTCCACCGGCACGGAGACATCCTCGATCACCGGAATCGGTTTGTAATCGCCCCGAATCGAGTAGAGCAGCCCCAACCCGTCCTTGCGCACCTTCCAGATGTCGGCTTGCCGCTTGGCGTCCAGCACGCGCAATGGCTCGGCGCTCATCGCGACCTTGTGTTTCTTCAGATGAGCTTCCAGCGCGGCACACCTGGAGACGAGCTCCGCTTCGGATTCTCCGTAGAACTCGACCGCCAGGATCCCGGCCGGGTTACCCTCGATGAACGAGATGCGGCTGGCATATCCCGGCTGGGCACGGGTGAGATCGATGAGCATGCGGTCCATCAGCTCGACCGCCGAGGGCTCGCATTCGAGGATGTGACTGGTGGCTTCCATCGCCGGCACCAGTTCGGCAAACTGCAACAGCACCAGCGCGGTTTGCTTCGGGGTTGGCGCCAGCTTCATGCGTGCTTGCAGCACCGTCGCCAGGGTGCCTTCGGACGAAACCAGCAAGCGGGCCGGGTTGAACTCCCCGTCCGGTTTGAGCAACTCGTTCAGCGAATAGCCTGTCGAACGCCGCCAGTGAGGCGGGAAATCCCGCGCGATCAGATCGCGGTTCGCCTCCCGGAACGCCAGGATGTCGCGCAGCAGGCGCCCGCGCGGATCGTCTGCCGCTGCCTGCGCCGCCAGTGTCTCGGCCGAGACCTGGCTCAGTTCGGCCACGCCGCCGGTCGCCAACGCGGCGCGCACGGCGAGGACGTTGTCCCCGGTCATGCCGTAGAGAATCGAATGCGCGCCAGTCGAGTTGTTGCCAATCACCCCGCCAATCGTCGCGCGGTTGCTCGACGAAGGATCCGGCCCGAACATCAGCTTGTTGGCCTTCAGCTGGTTGTTCAGGCTTTCGAGATTGAGACCCGGCTCGGCCAGCACGGTCCCCTCTTCCACATTGAGATCGTGGATGCGGGAGAGATACTTGGAAAAGTCGATCACCAGCGCCGCGCCCACCGTCTGCCCGGCCAGTGACGATCCACCACCACGCGGCAGAATCGGCACCCCATGGCTGGCTGCCAGCTCGATCGCGCCAATCGCATCGTCCATCGACCGCGGAATCACGACGCCCACCGGTTCGATCTGATAGTTGGACGCGTCGGTGGAATAGAGCATCCGCGATGTTCGGTCGAACCGGACCTCGCCGTTGATGCGCGCTTTCAGCTCTGCTTGCAGCACGCGGCTCGTTTCCAGCGTGGCGCGAGAGACGTTTGATTTCGGTGCGGTGACAGTGGCAGTTGACACGCGGCTTGGACCCTTGCAGAACGGCCGGAACACGGTCGAAAGAAACCCGGGACAGGGCGCTCGGGGACGCTCGCGAGTGTACCAAAGCAACGGGAGCGGGCTGACCACGGCACGCAGCACCAAGAACGCCCAGTCACGCTTCGGAGACCGAAGCACCCAACCCGCGAGCGGACCGATGACGTATATCCCCAGGACGAGGCATGCCCTCCGGAAAGGACGACACGAACACGATGCGCATCGATCGAAGAAAACTGCTCGCCTCTGCGGCAATGGCGGGGTTTGGCGCGAAGCAGCGAACGGCTGCCGCCCAAAACAGCCCCGCCTTTGCCCTGCCGCTGGGTTGGGAGGGGGCCATCCCCTGCGACGGAACCATCATTCGCCATGCGTTCGATGTCGAAAACACCTCCCTCTATCCCGGCTGGTGGCACACCGGCGAGAACTGGTATCTCGATTTCGATGGCAATTCCGCGGGCGCGCCGGTCTACGCCGTAGCGGACGGAATTGTGGTCTTTGCCGGGTCGGACTATCCCGGCCGCGTGGTCATCATTCAGCATGACGGCGGGGTCCTCTCCATGTACGGCCATCTCGACTACGCATTGCTCGTTGGTGAGGGTGACACGGTCTCCCGCGGCCAGCTCATCGCCCGCGTTCTGAACAAGACCGACGGCCGCTCGCCCAGTCACTTGCACTTCGAAATGCGCACGTTCCTGACGGAATCGATCGTCAACGGCGATGCGCCCTGGTACGACTACCCCTGCGGCTATCAGTGTCCGCCCGGCCCCGGATACTGGCCCTTCGACAGCGAGCTCCTGCCGACCGAGATTGGCTGGCTCAATCCACTGCATGTCATCTATGGGCGCGCCTACGGACCGGATATCCCCACCGGCGCCGAGGTGATGGTGGCGCTATCGGGAAGCGAGTTTCCCGTGCGTGCTTCGAGGTCCGGCGAAGCGAACAGAACGGTTACGCTCGAACCGGGGTTGCGCTTGCCGCTGCTGGAAATCGATACCGGACCGGAGGCCACCCTCGAAACCAGCGCCACCGCGTATCAGGTTTGGTGCAAAGTCGAGCTGCCAGACGGAACCAACGGCTGGATCTCCGCACTGCGCGCCACCAACGAATTCATCCAGTCCGATGGCCGTCCCGCCGCGATCCGCATCGACCTCTTGCTCGGTTAGCCATCGAACCGGGAGCGAGATGTCAGCAATGTGGGCTTGCGACAACGACTCACTCAGGCGAGCTCGAAGGACTCGACGTTCGGCACTCGCTCCAATTGATCGGTCGGCGTGGAAAGATCGGTGATGAGCTGTGTTGCCAACGCCACGACCTCGCCAAGGTAGATCCAGCCACCAGGCCGCAGCTCGCCGTCGAAATCCGCCGCACGACGAGCGATGGCGGCCTGATAGCCAGTCAACCGATCGGTGTCGATCGGAAATCCGCCCGTCAGGTCACCTTCGCGGATGCGCGTCAGATACGCGTCCAGCGTTTCCACCCCCATGTCGAGCAAGTCGGCTAACGGAGCGCCCAAAGCATCTCCCAATAGCCACCCGAGCGGCGCGTCTTGCGCGGTGGCATCCGCCAGCGCGCGGGCAATCATGCGGGTCTGGATCGATGCATGCTCGAGTGCAAGATCGGCCTGGTGATAGAGTCCCAGCACATCACGCTGTCGCCGCCCAAGCAGGTTGAATTGCAGACTCTCCCGTGCCTGATTGAGCGCGGTATCCAGTTCCAGGAGCTCGGCGTTCGTTTCACGCGCCAGATGCAACGTCGTGAGCGCTTCGTCATTGCTGATACCGGTGCGCGCCGCTTCGGCCAGCATCCGCAGGTCATCCTGGATTGCCTCTCCCACCTCCAGCAGGCGGCGGCGGGCATCGGGCAAGTGATTCGGGGGCGCCACCGACGCATTGAGCAGCAACCCAACCCCGGTGCCGATCAACGTATTGGCAAGATGCAGGACCGCCGCATCGTCGATCGCCTTGCTGGCCGCGCCCAGAACGATGAGCAAGGCAGAAACGGCAATCTGCTGGATGCCGCTCGGATCGAGCCCAAGACGCCGCCCTACATAGAACGAGATCAGGATGACGAGAAAAATCGCCCATGAGTTGGCGCCGATGTACTCGCTGATCAAGACCGCCAGCAGGATGCCAAAGACCACTCCGAGCACACGCTGGACCGCGTCTCGCATGCTCCCGGCAATGGTGAGGTTGATCGAGAAGATAGCGGTCAGCGGAGCCAGAATCGGCGCGGGGTTGTCTGGCAACAACCCCGCCAGCAGCCACGCGATCACCGCCGCCAGGGCGCTCTTGATGACTCGCTCCCCCAACCCATGCGCGCGAAACCAGTCGAGCGCAGAGCGGAGCGGTCCCTTTACCCCAGTGAGGTATTCGACTATCAAAATCAGCTTTGCACGCACGAAAACCACCAGAGGGACGACTGTTTATCGCAATTCTTGCGTCCTGTGCGATCGGTGTTTGCCAACGCTTTCCCGATTGAAGTATGGTGAATATGGGTCAAAAAGGAATTGCGTGGTGCAGGCGTACTTCCTGATGACCAATCGGGGAGGACTGTCCAATGCGTCGGTTGACTGCGTTTGGACTTGCGGTCTGGATGGCGGCCGCAAGTCTTTTTGTGTTGCCCGTCGAACAGGCCGTTGCGCAAGACGGCGCTGTACTCGGGGAAGCGCCCTATCTCGCTGATGGGATGGTGATCGCCGCAGCGGGCGACGACATCGTCCAGGCGGCAGCGGTTCCGGCGGTCGATATCTCTTCCAGATCGTCGTCCGCCGCTTTCTTCTACAGCTACTACACCGCCCAACCGGCAATCGGCTGGACCGGATCGCAGGCCAGT